>NZ_JCATID010000002.1:0-120589 GCF_059693745.1 Sphingobium sp. WR1
TGCGCTTGATCGATGAGCGCGCGTCCGGTCAGCTTCGCTACCGTCGAACTACACCATCACCCGGGGCACGACCGATGATCGCATCCCCCGGCGTGCTGAAACCATGCTCATCGTTGCGGCAGCCCGTGTAAATGGGTCGCAGAAAGATGCGTTGGAGTTCCTCCTTCTCAAATGGCATTTTCGCCATTGAACCGTCCGGCCGCTTTCCGCTCGGTATCAAGCCGCTTGCATAATTTTTGAGAAGATAATCATGTCCGCTGGCCCATTCGCAGAACCGCATGAGTTGGCCCAGATATTTCTCCTGCGTGGCATAGGAGAGTGTGGGTCGGCCGGGGACATGGTTCTGCGCGACCGTGCGCAAACTCATCCCTGATTTAATCTGATCCTCGAAGTTTGGAGGAAGTTTGCCGATCACGTGGGCAAACTCTTCGCACGCCGCCTTGGTCAATGTGGAGAGCGCCGTCTCAGGCCCAAAGAATGCCACGATGTGCTTCAATTCCGCACGATACCGATCCTTAGTCTTTTCCGTCTGCTCTTTTCGGAACAGGGTGTCCAGATAGGCTTGCTGCACACCGCCAAACGTAGGTGCATGCCGCAAAGGTGATATCAGCGCAGGGGCAGAAGGAGCTGGAACAGGCTCTAAAAAGGCAACGTCATCAAGCCCTTTGGAATAGTCCCCGTCCAAGTGCCGACGCTCCATCCGGGCAATCTGCAAGGCAGCGCGACGAACCAGCTCCCGAAGCAATCGCGCTTCCGACGAATGGAAATCTGCGCGCATACCGGCTTTGGTCAGCAGGTCGGCTTCGATTGACTGCACGACGCGCATCGTTCCGATGTCTTCTGGAGCGCGAAACATCGCGATGCGATCTTCAACCTCCATCACATATTCTTCGCGGCGCTGGCCATCCATAGCCTCGTCGGGAGGTGACGCGTCCACTTCCGACCGTGCTGCCAGCAGATAGTCCCGCGCCAGTCGCCTTGCATCCAAATCGGTCAGCAATGGAAAAGAGGGATCGGTCGGCCGAACTGGCGCGGCAATGCGCGAAGGGACGATTATCCCCTGCTCTCGCGCCACCGACTGGCTGATCCGCTCATGCGCCTCATGGATTTCGCGCTGAGCGGCCTGAACCGCGAGATGATATTTACGCTCATGCTGGCGCGCAGGCTCTCCGGCCTCTTTCCACGCCGACACACCCAACGACTTGTTGTAATCCGACCGGCCCAGATGCGCGGCCACGTCATCAGGGAAGCGCCTGCGGTAATAGAGATTTCGGCTACCCGCACGTTCGACGACGTATGGCGGTTTTGGCATTTCTTCCATGGCCCTGTGTTACACATCGGTGCAGCAAAGAGGCAAGAGAAGCCGCAGATTTCCGCCGATTGGCAGAAATCCGCAGGTTTTGGGAAAATTGGTGGAGCCTAGGGGGATCGAACCCCTGACCTCGTCATTGCGAACGACGCGCTCTCCCAGCTGAGCTAAGGCCCCTAAAGGAGCGCTGCCTATAGGCGAGCAGTTTGGCCCATGCAACGGTCTTTTGCGGAAAAAATTCCGCCTGTCCCTGATCTCGATCAAGCCCGTGGAAATCCGCGGGTTTCCGGCACGGCAAGGTGGTGGATGGGCCGGATATTACCCCTGCGTAACGCCCGGAACGATGCCCCTGCCCGACCATTGATCCCCCGACGATGCCGACGATGCGTCGCCATGGACAAACCAAGGAGAAGGACGATGGGTTATCAAGGCGGACGCCGCTATGGCGAGGATCGCTATTCGACCGGCTGGGACCGCGGAGACCGTTATCGGGCCGGGCGCGACTGGCGCGACGACCGTGGCTCTCGCTACGGCACACGCGGCCAGTTCGGCGGCCCCGATCCGCGCCGCCCCCCGGCCGATTATGATTATGAGGAACGCGGCTTCTTCGACCGGGCCGGCGATGAGGTCCGCAGCTGGTTCGGCGACGAGGAAGCCGAACGCCGGCGCGAATATGATGAATATTATAACCGCCCCTATGGCGATCCACGCGACCAGTCGAGCCGGCTGGGCTATGCGTCGGCCGCGCGCAGCGACTATCTGCCGGGCCGCGGCTATGCCCCCTATACCGGCGAACGCAGCGGCTATGGCAGCGAGGATCATGGCTATCGCAATCGCGCCTTCGGCCCGCAGCAGGATTATGGGGCGCATCACGACAGCAACTATCATGCCTGGCGCCAGCAGCGGATCGATGAACTCGACCGCGACTATGCCGAATATCAGCGCGAGAATCGCGACCGCTTCAACAGCGAGTTCAGCGGCTGGCGCACCCGTCGCGGCGAACAGCGTCAGGCGGTCAGCCAAGTCAAGGAACATCAGGAAGTGGTGGGGAGCGACGGCGAGCATGTTGGCACCGTCGACAAGCTGCGGGGCGACCGCATCATCCTGACCAAGAGCGACCAGGATGCCGGAGGCGTGCATCATTCCATCCCATCAAGCTGGATCAAGTCGGTCGACGCGACGAAGGTGACGCTGGAAAAGACCGCCGACGAAGCCCAGCACGCCTGGCGCGCCGAACGCGAGCAGAATGCCCTGTTCGGCGACCGCGATCAGGATCGTGGCGGCTGGACCAGCGAAGGCTATGCCAGCAGCAGCACCGGTTATAGCGGCAACCGCTATCGCTGATCGCGGCTGACGGCAGGGAAGAGGCCCGGTCGGCTTTACGACCGGGACTCCTGCATCATGGATGCGGTGGGGTTACTGGAGCATGATCCGATCAGATTGAATCGGATCATGCTCTAATTTTCCTTTGTTTCCCGCATTTTCCGAGTCGTCAGATGTTTCCATCTAACTTGAAAATGCTCTAAACCAATCGCGTCAGCAGACCGCGCGCAACGCCTCAGGCAGTTCATCGGCGCTCGAACCGGAACGGGCGATGCGCGGACGGGCGCTGTAAGTGCTGAACTGTTCCAGCGGCAGCGCCGTGCCGCAAAAAGCGCATTCCGCCACCATCCGACCGACGATCCATTGCTGCCGCGTGCAGGACGGACAGCGATTCGCCCCACCAGCATGATAGAGCGGGCTGAAACCCTTCGTGAATGACGGCCGGGCCGTCCCAAATGCGATCTGCATCGATTTCTTCCTCCATTTGCCTGAGGAATCAACGCGCGGGATGCAAAAGGTTTCACTTGTGAACCAAAAAGACATCGACCACCCAAATCGCAGCGACGCGCCGGTCGAGATGTTGGTCGCCTCCGCGCCGAAAAGCCATGGCGACCGGGTGGATGCCCCCTGCCCTGACGGTCTATCGCTGCGGTAACAACAGGCTGGAGTCCCCGTAGGAATAGAAGCGATAGCCCGTTTCGATCGCATGGGTATAGACCGCCTGCATCCGGTCCCGCCCCATCAACGCGCTGACCAGCATGAAGAGGGTCGATTTAGGCAGATGGAAGTTGGTCATCAGCCCGTCGACCGCCTTGAAGCGATAGCCGGGCGTGATGAAGATGCGCGTTTCGTCCGCGAAGGGACGAAGCAGGCCGTCCTCACCCGCCGCGCTTTCCAGCAGGCGCAGGGATGTGGTGCCGACCGCGATCAGCCGGCCGCCCGTCGCGCGCGCAGCGTTCAGGCGATCAGCAGTCGCGGCGTCGATGCGGCCCCATTCGGCGTGCATCCGGTGATCGTCGGTGTCATCGGCCTTGACCGGCAGGAAGGTGCCCGCGCCGACATGCAGCGTCAGCGTCTCGGTCTTGACGCCCGCCTCGGCGATCGCGGCCATCAATTCGGGCGTGAAGTGCAGCGCGGCGGTGGGCGCGGCGACGGCGCCATCCTCGCGCGCGAACATGGTCTGGTAATCGCTGCGATCGCGCTCGTCGGTCGGGCGCTTGCTGGCGATATAGGGCGGCAGGGGCATCCGCCCGGCCCGCTCCAGCAGCAGCTCCACCGGCTCGTCGCCCTCGAAGTCCAGCGTCACGCCGCCATCCTCGTCGCGGGCGCCGGCAATGGCCGCGACGCCCGCGCCGAAATCGATCCGGTCGCCTGTCCGCACCCGCTTGGCGTTGCGCAGGAAGGCCTGCCACTGACGCAGCCCCTGCCGCTTGTGCAGGGTCGCGCCGATCCTTGCCTCGCCCCGCATTCCTTCAAGCTGGGCGGGAATGACCTTCGTATCGTTGAACACCAGCACGTCGCCCGCGCGCAGCAGGGACGGCAGGTCGCGCACGACATGATCCTGCATGTCATCCTCGCCCGGCACCAGCAGCAGACGCGCACTGTCGCGCGGCGAAGCAGGGCGGAGCGCAATATTCTCCGGCGGCAGGTCGAAATCGAACAGGTCTACGCGCATGGCGGGACTATGCCTTGTCTATACAGACATTCGTTTCAAACGCAGCCGACGGACGATCGCGCGGACCGCTTCTCGACTTCGCTCGAAGCGAACGGCGGGAGGAACAAGCCAACTGAGCGGGACAGGTTCCAGCCGGACGATCCGGCTTATTTCTTCGGCGCTGGCTTGGTGGGGGCCGGAGCGCTCGGGGTCTCGATGATCGAGGGCGGCGGCGATGGCGCGGCCGTCACCGGCGGCTTGCCGTCGCTTTCGATCGACGCCTGGAGGATCACGGTCGGGTCGGCTGGCGGCTCGCCCTCATGGATCGCGTCGACATATTGCATCCCTTCGATCACGCGGCCCAGCACGGTATATTTCTTGTCGAGCTGCATACGCGGCAGCAGCACGATGAAGAACTGGCTGTTGGCACTGTCCTCGCTCTGGGCGCGGGCCATCGACAGCGTGCCGCGCAGATGCGGCATCGGGTTGAACTCGGCCTTCAGGTCGGGAAGCTGCGAACCGCCGGTGCCGTCGCCCTTGGGATCGCCGCCCTGCGCCATGAAGCCGGGGATGACGCGGTGGAATTTCAGGCCGTTGTAAAAGCCCTGGCGCGTCAGTTCCTTGATCCGCTCGACATGGTTGGGCGCGATGTCGGGGCGCAGCTGGATGCGCACGCGGCCGCCGCTCGACAGGTCGAGATCCCAGATATTCTGCGGATCGGCGGGCACGGTGGCGGGAGGCAGCTTGAGCGTGGGGTCGGCGCCGAGCGATTTGGCATTCTCCTGCGCGCGCACGGCGGCTTCCGCCTTCTTCATCTCCTCGGCATTGCCGCCGCCACCGCCGCCCTGGGCGAAGGCCACGCCGGACGCGGTGAGGGCGAGGCCGATCGCCACGGTCTTGAGCGCGCTAGTAAAACGCATGAATGAGGCTTTCCTTACACAAACTTGCCCGATGGGTCGCATGGCCCTGATAGCGCGCTGATCGCGATTGGCAACTGAACGCAGGCTGAAACCGAAGGATTAAGCGCCCTTGCGGCCGATCTCATCGACCCGCGCGACCACTTCGTCGCGCACGGCGGGGCTGACGAACTTATGGATCGGCCCGCCATAGAGGGCGATTTCCTTGACCAGCCGCGACGCGATCGGCTGCAACGACACGTCCGCCATCAGGAAGACGGTTTCGACCCGGCCGTTGATCTGCTGGTTCATGCCCGCCATCTGATATTCATATTCGAAGTCGGCAACGGCGCGCAGACCACGGATTATCACGCTGGCGCCCTGCGATTCGGCGAAGTCCATCAACAGCGAATTGAAACCGGTGACGACGATCTCCGTATCGATCCCGGCGCATTCGCGCCGGACCATCTCCAGCCGTTCCTCGTCGGAGAACATGGGCGACTTGGCGATGTTGGTGGTGACGCCGATCACGAGCTTGTCGACCAGCTTCGCGCCACGCCGGATGATATCCATATGCCCCAGCGTGACAGGATCGAAGGTGCCGGGATAGACGCCGATACGTTGCTTCGCCATGAACTTAACGGTCCCTTTCCACAATATAGTCGGCGATGGCGCGCAACAGATCCGCCTCCGCACCGAAACCATGAAGATGCGCCTTGGCCTGCGCGACCAGCATATGCGCCCGTTCGCGCGCCGGTTCCACGCCCAGCAGCGAGACGAAAGTTTCCTTGCCCGCCGCCGCATCCTTGCCCAACGCCTTGCCGGCAAGGTTGGCGTCGCCCTCCACATCGAGCAGGTCGTCGGCAATCTGGAATGCCAGGCCGATGTCGCGGGCATAGCCGTGCAGTCGTGTGCGCGCGTCGTGCGGCAGGCGCGCCATGATCGCGGCCGCCTCCACGCAGAAGGCGATCAGCGCGCCGGTCTTGAGAGTCTGCAACCGGGTGACGGTAGCGAGATCGAAACGGGTCTTCTCCGCCTCCAGGTCCATCATCTGCCCGCCCGCCATGCCGGCCGGACCGCTCGCGACGGCCAGCGCCTTGACCAGCTCAACCCGGACGAAGGGATCGGGATGCGTCTCCTCATCGGCCAGCACTTCGAAGGCCAGATCGTGCAGGCAGTCGCCCGCCAGAATCGCCGTCGCCTCGTCGAATATCATGTGCACCGTGGGCTTGCCCCGGCGCATATCGTCATCGTCCATCGCCGGCAGATCGTCATGGATCAGCGAATAGACATGGATGCACTCGATCGCGAGACCGACGCGCAGCGCCGAATCTCGGGAAATGTTGAACAGGTCGCACGCCGCCTGCACCAGCAGCGGGCGCAGCCGCTTGCCGCCGCCGATCGCGGCATGGCGCATCGCTTCGTAGAGGCGGCGGCGCGGATCGTCCGGCACCGCCAGCAGCCGATCGAAGGCGGCGTCGATCGCCATCACGACGCCGGCCGCGCGCATCTTCACCAAGGCGGTTGCGGAGGCGCCCCCTCCCCCGGTCATGCCGCGTCAGTCCGCGCCGAAGGGCTGCGCGCCGGCAACAGCGCCATTGGCGTCGACCGTCAGCTTGGCGATCCGCGCCTCCGCCGCTTGGAGCCGGTCGGCGCAACGCTTGCGCAATTCCTCGCCCTGCGCGTAGAGCGAGATCGATTCGTCGAGCGGAACGTCCCCGCTTTCCAGCCGGCGCACAATCTGTTCGAGCGCGCGCAACGCATCCTCGAAGGACAGGGTCGAAAGATCGGGGGTGGAAACATCCTCAGCCATGCCTCTTGCATTGGCCGTGCCCACGGTCCCGGTCAAGCCCGGACGCGGCAATAAGCTATTTGCGCCCATTTCCTTCTTTACCCGTTCCTGTCATCAAACAGTCATGACGTCATATCAGGGGGCATGGCGGTTATCCCGTCATTTTGCGTTGACGCACCATGTTGCACATGCACATAAAAGGATCGCTATGAAACACTATTTCCCCCTGATCGCCTTCGCCAGCGTCGCGCTGCTGTCGGCTTGCAACAAGAGTGACGAACCCGAAGTCGTGGGCGGCCCCGCCGACCCGATGGCGGCCCAGCTCGCCAACGCCGCGCCGGTCGAACTGCCGCCGTCGGTGAAGGCCAACAAGCAGTATCGCTGCAAGGACAACAGCCTGATCTTCGTCGACTTCATGAGCGACGACAAGACGGCGCTGCTGCGCACCGAGAAGAACGGCGCCGCGACCTCGCTGAAGGCCGCCGAAGCCGGTCAGCCCTTCACCGCCGAAGGCGGATATGAGGTCAAGGGATCGGGCAACGACGTCACCATCTCCATACCCGGCAAGAGCGCGCTGGCCTGCCACGTCTGATCCGACTTCTTCTTCTGGTTCAACAGGGCCGGACCTTCCCTAGGGTCCGGCCTTTTCTTTTGCCCGCAAAACCAAAGGGCGTCGAAGCCGGAACCGGCTATATATCAGCCACTACCGTCCGCTCCAGCCTAGATATTCTCCCCGATCCCGTCGGTGCTTTCCAGCAGGGCATGGACGCGGTGAGGGGCGGACACTTCGACGCGGCTGGTCACTTCATATTGCGCCTTGGCCTGGCGGACGTTGGAGTCGGCCGGCACGCTGTCGGTCAGCCAGACATTGCCGCCGATCACCGACCGGCTACCCACGATGATGCGCCCCAGGATCGTCGCCCCGGCATAGACGACCACATCATCCTCGATAATGGGATGGCGCGGCAACGCCTTTTCGAGCTGCCCCTTCTCGTCCGCCGGGAAGCTGCGCGCGCCCAGGGTCACGCCCTGATAGAGCCGCACCCGGTCGCCGACGATCGCGGTTTCGCCGATGACGACACCGGTGCCATGATCGATGAAGAAGGACTGGCCGATCGTCGCGCCGGGGTGGATGTCGATCCCGGTCTTGCCATGTGCGATTTCCGAAACGATTCGCGCCACCAGCGGCGCCCCAAGCTCATAGAGCCGATGCGCCAGCCGGTGATGGATGATCGCCAGCATGGACGGATAGCAGATCAGCACCTCATCCACGCTGCGCGCGGCGGGATCGCCCAGGAAGGCGGCGTCGACATCGGTGTCGAGCAGCACGCGCAGGCCGGGCAGGCTCTGGGCGAAACCGCCGATGATGCGCGCGGCTTCGCGATCCACCACCTGCGCCGGCTCGTCCTTCAGCGCATAGATCAGCTCGAGCCGTATCTGCCCGTAAAGGCGACTCAGCACCGTTTGCAGCGTCTCGGCGACATAGGCGTCTTCATTGTGGAGGCGCACGAAACTGGGGCCGAGGCGCAGCGGGAAAAGCGCGCCGCAGAGCGACTGCATGATCTTGGCCAGGTTGGCGCGCGAGGGGAAACCTTCCGCGCCATATTCGGCGTGGTGCTGCTGCGCCTGCCGCCAGCGGCTGCGCGCGACGCTCAAATCCGCGACAAGCTGGTCCAAATCCCAATATCCCTCGACAACGCGGTCGTCTTCCGGTCCGTCTGCGATCATATCAGCCTCATGCGCTTATTGCAGTCGGCATAGCTTGGGTGCGGGCGGGGCGATAAACGAGTTTTGCTTGGGGCCGGACAGTTTCTCTTTTAGGCGCGCGTCGCCGCCTTGGGCAAATGCAGGCAGATTTCGGCGCGCAGACCGCCTTCGGGACGGTTGGCGAGCAAAAACTCCCCGCCCTCCGCCGCCACCGCCTTCTGCACGATGGCAAGCCCCAGCCCCAGCCCGCGCGTATTGCGCTGGCGCGCATCGTCGAGGCGGGAGAAGGGCCGTAACACTTCCTCCAGCCGCTCGCGCGGAATTCCGGGGCCGTCATCGTCGACGCGGATCAGCACCTCGCTGCCCTTGCGCTCCAGCGAGACGCGGGCGCGATGGCCATAATGGAGCGCATTCTCGATCAGGTTGCGCACCGAGCGGCGCAGCGACAGGCCGCGCACCTCCATCTCCAGATGGTCCGGCCCTTCATAGGTCACATCCTGGTCATGATCCTGGAAGGCATCGACCACGGTTGCGATGCTGACCGCTATGTCTGTGCGGACCGGCGGCTCGGGGTCCTTTTCCCCGCCCAGGAAGGCGAGCAGCGATTCGAGCATCGCGCCCATTTCCTCCAGATCGCCACCCATGGCTTGTTGCACTTCAGGGTCCTTCACCGTCTCCAGCCGCAATTGCAGCCGGGCGAGCGGCGTGCGCAGGTCGTGGCCGACCGCCGCCAGCGTCTCGGTCCGCTCGTCGATCAGGCGATGGATGCGCGCCTGCATCGCGTTGAAGGCAGTGATGAGATTACGCACATCGCTGGTGCCGGCTTCGGGCACGATCACTTCCGATCCGCGGCCGATCTTGTGGGTCGCATGGGTCAGGTCGCGCAGCGGCGCCAGGGTCCGGCGGATCAGCAGCAGCCCCGCCACCAGCAGCGCCACAACCGGGATCAGCGCCAATCCCATGCGGCCGATGGTGAAGGCCCATTTGCCGCCGCTATTATGCATCGCGAAATAGAGCCAGCTGCCGTCATGCAATTGCAGCCCGCCGTTGATTTCCGAATGGCGGGCCGGGTTCAGGCGCAGCCACAGGCGGGATTTTTCAAGGCTGGGTTCCCAGGCCACGATCTGCTGCCGCATCCGCTCCAGTTCGGGCGAGAGCGGCGGCGGCGGCGGCGCGACCTGCGACCAGTGGACGTCATAGCGGTCGGTGGTAAGTTGCAGGCCCAGCGCAGGCCGCTCCCCGCGCGGCTGTTCGGCCAGAAGCTTGCGGGCGATGACCAGATGTTCGGCCAGCCGCCGCGCCTCGTCATCCTGCAGCGAGAGATGGCTGGCCCGCTCGTAGATCAGCGTGCCGACGGCGAACTCCAGCGTCACTGTCAGCAGCAGGATCGCGAAGAGCCGGCCGAGCAGCCCCAGCGATCCCCTGACATGCCGCCTCAAGCGCGGCTGACCTCTGCGTTGAACATATAGCCGACCCCGCGCACGGTGGTGATCGGCGCGCCCTTGTCCTGCGTCGACAGTTTGCGGCGCAGGCGGCTGACCAGCACGTCGATGCTGCGGTCGCTGCTGTCGCCCATGCGGGTGCGCGACAGTTCGATCAGCCGTTCGCGCGCGATGACGCGCTGCGGGTGGCTGAGAAAGGAACCGAGCAGGTCGAATTCCGCCCCGGTCAGGTCGACGATCGCGCCGGTGGGCGAGCGCAGCTCGCGGCGGGGGAAGTTGACGCTCCAGCCGTCGAATCGCGCCTCGCTCTCGCGATGTTCGTCCGGGCCGCGCTCCACGCCGACGCGGCGCAGGATGGCGCGAATACGGGCGATCAGCTCGCGCGTGCCGAAGGGCTTGGGAAGATAATCGTCGGCGCCGAGTTCAAGGCCGACGATACGGTCCGTCTCGCTGCCCTTGGCGCTGATGAAGATGATGGGGACGTCGCTCTTGCGCCGGATCTGGCGGCAGAGGTCGATGCCATTGGTGCCGGGCAGCATGACGTCGAGCACGACCAGGTCGACCGGGCCGGCGTCGAACGCCACCCACATTTCCGGTCCCGAGGAAGCGGGGCGGACCTGATAGCCATGTTCCTGGAGCGCCCGGGCGGTCAGGGTGCGCAGCGGCGGATCGTCTTCGACGAGGATGATCGACGGAGCGGTCATGAAGGCGTCAGCGCGGACAAGGTCATAGGCGGGAGATAGGCCCCGCCGGAACGGGGGTCAACTGCGCGGCCCGCTCGAAAGGGTCGATCGCGACTGGAGCAACAATTTGTCACGACGGGGAAAAGCGCCGGCCCGCCATCGGGGACGGGCCGGCGCTTTTGCAGGATCAGAAGGCGGCCGAGATCGAGAAGACGACCTGGCTGCGCGCGATCGACTTGCCGGCATTGTCGGCGTCCGCGACCGAGAAGTTGGGACGCAGGTAAGTTTCCTCGACGCGGGCGATGTCGGTGTCGACATAGGCGACGCCCAGCGTCAGCGGCGTGCCGGGAATGGCGACGTCGGCGCCCACCAGCCAGTCGAGATATTTGCCGGTCGGCGCGACCGACGTGCCGTTGGGGCCAAGGCCGCTATTGCCCTTCGACCAGCCCAGATGCGCCTTCAGCGTGACCGGGGTATTGGGCACCGAACCGCTGACATCGCTCCAGACATAGAAATTATCTTCCTTGGCGCCCGGATCGTCGGGGATGCCCAGCGCATAGGTATCGGCGCTGTTATACCATTTACCCAGCGCCTGCTGCTTGGGCGCATAGGCGACCCCGACCAGGCCCTTCACGGGACCGAACTGGTGCGACAGCTTGACATAGGGTTCGGCGAAATCGGTTTCGTCCGCGCCCGACGGATACATGTACCAGGTCAGGCCGACGTCCAGCGTCGTGCCTTCGCCGAGCGGAATGGCGTAGCCGGCGAACAGGTCCAGTTCGATGCCGGCACCGCCGAAGGTGCCCCATCCCGCCAGGTTGGATGCCCAGGTGCCGACATAGGCGCCGCTTTCATGGGTCGCGGTGATACCGCCCTGCACGGCCATGGCCCTGTCCGACTGCGACACGCCGCGAAAGCGATAATCGGACACGAGGCCGACGCTGCCGGTTACGGTGACGGGGCTGGAGGGTTCATCCTGAGCGAAGGCCGGCGCACTGGAAAGGAGCGCGAGGGCGGCACAGGCGATTTGATACTTCATGAACATTCCCCTTTTACGAAAGAATGTTCCGTCCTGCATCCGCAGCAGCCCGAAGATCTTTGGTTGATCGTCTCCGATACCGGCGGATGTCTCTGGACTATTCCCTCCCGTCCCGCAGGCAAACCGCTTTTGCCGCACCTGCGAAAGGATCGGGAATATTGTGATATAGGAAGCACGGTTATTTGCTAAAGGCGCAATTTATATTTCCAATCTGTTTCTAAATCGTATCAGAATGAAAAAAGCCGCCGTGCCCGGGGGTGGCACGGCGGCTCCTAAGTCGCCTTGTTCGAGGGGGGTGGATCAGGCGACGAGCTGGCGCATCCGTCCGGTTGCGCCGAACAGTTCGACCGGGGCGCCCGCGCCACGGCGGCGATCGACCCATTCGCGCAGCATTTCCGCACACGTATGGTCGATATGGCCGAGGCGCTCGACATTCAGGATGACCAGACCGGCGGCCGGCAGCGATTCGAGCTTCGCCGACAGCTTGGGCAGGCTGAGGAAGGTGGCGGTACCGCGCAGCGCCACTTCATGCGCATCGGCGCGGCTTTCTTCCTCGACCTTGAGGCGCAGCCGCTTGGCGTGCGGCAGCAGCTCGATCATCGACAGGCCGATGCCCACCAGCACGCCGGTCAGCAGGTCGGTCGCCACCACGCAGATCAGCGTCGCCGCCCACACTACGGCCGGGAGCGGACCATAGAGGTGGAAGAGATGCTTGACGTGCGCGACGCTCACCAGCCGGACGCCGGTGATGACCAGGATGCCGGCCAGCGCGGCCATCGGGATTTCCCGCAGCAGCCAGGGCAGCAGCGCGACGAAGCCCAAAATCCAGATGCCGTGCAGGATCGCCGACAGGCGGGTCTTCGCGCCCGCCTGGACGTTGGCGGAGGAGCGGACGATGACACCGGTCATCGGCAGCGCGCCGGCGAAACCACAGAGCAGGTTGCCCACGCCCTGAGCGCTGAGTTCGCGGTTATAATTGGTGCGCACGCCGTCATGCATACGGTCGACCGCCGCCGCCGAAAGCAGGGTTTCGGCGCTGGCGATGAAGGCAATGGCGATGGCTGTGGTGATGACCGTCGGATTCAGAAGCTGCGCCAGCAGCCCGCCTTCGGGCAGCGTCACGGCGGCGACGATCGATTCGGGCACGGTCACGCGCGCGACCGGCAGGCCGAGGAGGAAGGCGACCAAAGTCGCCAGCACGACGCCGACCAGCGCGCCCGGCACCAGCTTCATCGAGGCGGGGCGGAATTTCTCCCAACCCAACATGCCGAAGATGGTGACGAGGCCGACCGCGAAGGCCGTCGCCGCGCCGCCATTCGACAGGCCGAGAATCTGGCCGGGCATCGCGACCAGATTGCGCAAGCCGCTGGACAAGGGCTTATCGTCGAACAGCACATGGAACTGGCCGACCACGATCAGCACGCCGATGCCCGCGAGCATCCCGTGCACGACCGCGGGCGAGATGGCGCGGAACCAGCCGCCGACCCTGAGCAGGCCAGCGACGATCTGGATCGCGCCGGCCAGGATCAGGATGGGACCAAGGGCCGACAGCCCCTGTTCCCGGACGATTTCGAAGACGATGACCGCAAGCCCCGCGGCCGGGCCGCTGACCTGCAGCGGCGAACCCGCCAGCAGCCCGACGACGATGCCGCCGATGATGCCGGTGATCAGGCCCTTTTCCGGCGGCACGCCGGAAGCCACGGCGATACCCATGCAGAGCGGCATCGCCACCAGGAAGACGACGATCGACGCCGTGAAATCGCGGCTGAGATGACCGCCGGAAAGAGCCTTCACCATGATTTACTCCGCCGCTTGGGCAAAGGCCGCTTCGCCCGCGAGGCGACGGCCGTGGGGAAGCGCGATCGGCATCGGCGCGCCTTCGCGCAGGGGCGAGAAGCGCCCGGTTTCGCCGTCCAGGCCGAGCACCTGACCGGCGTGGATGTCGACATACCAGCCATGCAGGGCGATATCGCCGCGCGCGATGCCCGATGCGACCGAGGGATGGGTGCGCAGATGGGCCAACTGGGCAACGACGTTTTCCAGCGCCATGTTGCGCAGCTTTTCCGCGTCGCTCAGATCGTCGGGATAGCTTTCGCGGCAGACCTTCTGCGCGGCATGGCTATGGCGCAGCCAGGCGGCGACGTTCGGCATGGCGGTCAGGTCGGCATTGGTGGACAGCGCCTTCATCGCGCCGCAGTCGCTATGGCCGCACACGATGATGTCGCGCACGCCGAGCACCATCACCGCATATTCCACGGTGGAGGTGACGCCGCCATTCTGGGTGGCGTGCGGCGGCACGATGTTGCCGGCGTTGCGGCAGACGAACAGGTCGCCGGGCGCGGCCTGCATGATGTGTTCGGGGACGATGCGCGAGTCGGCGCAGGAAATCATCAGCGCCTTGGGGCTCTGCCCGTGGCTCGCCAGTTGATTGTATAGCGCGCTCTCGTTCGGAAAGACCTTCGTCTCAAAGCTGAACACGCGACCGATAAGCTCGTTCATGGAGTCTATCCTTCTTTCTATGGCGGCGCCGGTCAGGGGGCGGACCGGTGTAGAATGAAGAATAGGGATGCGGCTTTGCTGCAACGCAGCGCATTTGTTAAATAATATGTCTGGCTAAAAAAGGTGCGACTGGCGCGCCGAACCGCGGAAAACCGCCATTCGGCGCAGGGATTTCCGGGTCATCGCCGGTCGACGACGGCGCTGAACATATATCCGACGCCGCGAACCGTAACAATCGGCGCAGCGCAGCCGCCGCCACCCAGCTTCCGGCGCAGGCGGCTGACCAGCACGTCGATGCTGCGGTCGGACGAAGGCGTATCGCGCACCCCCGCCAGCTCCATCAGCCGCGCGCGGGCGATGACCGTCTGGGGATGATCGAGAAAGACCGTCAGCAGCGAGAATTCCGCCGCAGTCAGTTCCACCGGCTGATCTTGCGGGTCAGTGACCTCGCGCCGGGCGAAGTCCACCACCCAGCCGTCGAAGATCGCCTGGGTCTGGCGGCGAAGGCCGAGCGCCCGCTCCCCCCGCCCCCGGCGCAGCACGGCGCGCAAGCGGGCGGCAAGTTCGCGCGCCGAATAGGGCTTGGCCATATAGTCGTCGGCGCCCAGTTCCAGCCCGACCACCCGGTCGACCTCCGAACTGTTGGCGCCGACCAGAATGATCGGCACGTCGCTGCGTTCCCGCACGTCACGACACAGGTCGAGGCCGTCCGGGCCGCGCAACGCCGCGTCCAGCACGAGCACGCCGACCGGCGCGCTCGTCAGGGCGTTGAAGATATCGTGCGCCGAAGCCGCGGGCAGCGCGCGGAAGCCGCTCTGCTCCAGAAATTCACGCACATTATGCCGCAAATCCGGTTGGGTTTCGGCAATCAGGACCAGCGGTGGATTCATCCGCGCTGCTTGGCGTCCGGCACGGTCAGCGCACGCACGCCGTCCAGTTCGTCGACCAGCACGGCGCGGTCCTGCCGCGCGACGGCGACGGCTTCGGCCGCCTTGGCCCTGGCATAGCGGGCGACCTGCGCGTCGATCTGGCTGCGTGCGGCGGCGCAGCTGCCGGCATAGCTGCCCGACAGCGGGGCGAAGCGATGGATCGCCTTGCCAAAGGCGGGCACGGCGCGGCCCTGCGCGGCGACGGCGCGGTTGACGGTCAGGTCCGCCTGCCAGCGGCAGACCGGCACCGCGCCGCGATTGGCGAAGCGCGGCTCGACCTCGCGCAGGCTGACCGCCGGCTGGGCATGATAGCTGGCGACATAGGCCTGGGCGCCATGGTTGATCTCGACGCTGTGGACCGGGGCGGCGGCCGCGGCCAGGGCCGCGACGAACTGGGATGCAATGGTGAGGAACATGGACGCTACTCCTTCGCGCCAGGCCGGAACGACCGGGCGATTGCGTCGGGTGTAGGTCCGATGAATGTCTGCGTAATTGGCTGAGTGTAACAAATCATTGCTGACGCAACTCAGCGCCTCATTGCGCGGCCATCAGCGCCGGCATGGGCTGCACGCCATTGGTTACATGGTCGACCAGCGCCGCAAGCCACAGCGCGTCGCCAGCCGCCCGATGCCGCGCCACGCCCTGCCCGTCGGCATGGGCCACCGCCGCGCCGATCCGCGCCTCGTCCGCGCCCTGCTCGTCGAAGAGCGTGGCGACATGCTCGATTCGGAAGGGTGTGGCGACGTCCGCCGCCTGCGCCAGCGTTTCAAGCCAATATTGATCGACCAGGCTGTCGGCGATGATCCGCCGCCCCTGCGTTGCGGCCACCAGTTCCGCCAGCACGGTTTCGACCGGCCATCCTTCCGCCGCGATCCGGGCGCGGCTGAGGCCGTGCAGCGCCTCGGCCTCGACCGTCCAGTCCCAGTCCGCCCAGCCGTGATGCGGCCGGATCAGCCAACTGCGCGCCATCCCGCCACCCGCGATCCCGACCTCGATCGGGAAGGAACGCCCATGGCGGGGCAGGCAGGACGCCTCGAAATCGATTGTGATTATGGTCAATTTTCAGGCTCCGATCGCGCGCGCCGCCGGCCCTCTCCAGCCTGTCCGACGCGCTTCGTGGTGCGCTCCCTATTCACTGCAACTATGTCAGGGTGAAGTCAGGCGCTACCTCCTTTTGGGAAAATCATATGAGCAGAAGCGTCGGCGCGGCGAACCGCCCGTCATGGGGGACGCCGCGGCAAGCTTCTGCTAATCAACGGAAACAATGAGGAAACAGAAGCAATCATGACCGTTGTCGCCGCCTATCTTTACCGCCATGGCGAGCGCGTGCGCGCCGTCTCGATCGACGAACGAATCGCGCCGAACGAGGACAAGGCAGAGTTCGTCTGGATCGGCGTCGCCGACCCCAGCGTCGAGGAAATGCAGACGCTGGCGCGCACCTATGGCCTGCATCCGCTGGCGGTGGAGGATGCGATCAAGGCGAACCAGCTGCCCAAGGTCGACCTCTATGGCGACCAGCTGTTCGTCATCGCCCGCACCGCCCATGTGGAAGCGGACATCATCTGCTACGGCGAAACCGCGATCTTCGTGGGCCATAGCCATATCATCACCGTCCGCCATGGCTCCGCCCGCGCGCATCTTACCCTGCGCAAGGAACTGGAGGCGGTGCCCTCCCGCCTGGCGCAGGGGGTGGATTATGTGCTGCACGCCATCCTCGACTTCATCGTCGACGGCTATCTGCCGATCATCGAGGGAATCGAGGAGGAAGTGCTGGCGATGGAGCAGCAGATGATCGACCATTTCCTCGGTCGGGAAGAGATCACCCGCATCTTCAACCTGCGCCGGCAGCTGATCCGCTTCCAGCACATCCTGCTGCCCATGCAGGAGGTGGCGACCAAGTTCGTGAAGGTGGAGCTGCCCTGCATCGACCCGGAGGCCCGCGCCTATTTCAGCGACGTGCGCGATCATGTGCGCCGGGTGCAGACCATGGTGGACGACCTGCGCGAAGTGCTGAACAGCGTGTTCGAATCCTCGACCCTGCTCGAACAGCAGCGCACGGGGGACATCACCCGGCAACTCGCCGCCTGGGCCGCGATACTGGCCGTGCCGACCGCGATCGCGGGCATATATGGCATGAACTTCGAATATATGCCCGAACTCAAGGAGCGGTTCGGCTATCCGGTCGTGCTGGGGGTCATCGCCCTCATCTGCGCCCTGCTCTACGCCCGTTTCAAGAAGCTGAAATGGCTCTAGCGGGCCAGCGGCGGTCCCGATCGCGACCGATCCAAATCGGCGTCTTTCGGCCTTTGGACGGTGAGCCGACTCGCTGAATCTACCCCTTTTGCGCCTCTCCCTGTCCTATCTGACAAAACTGGCAATCCGCCCGAAAAACTATATCGTTCATGTGCCCGAGAAGGCTGAAGCAAAAACGGCCGATCGATCGATAGGCGAAGACGGAAAACGCGCGCATGACTGGCCTCCCTACCGAACCGAGCGAGAGGATGATCGACGCGGAAGCGCCATCCGCCTCGCCCCGTCATGATCCGCCGACGCGGATCGGGGATTATGCCGCCTCCCCCTCCACCGACCGCGCGCCATTTCACGCCCGGGCGGAACGGGCCGTCGAGCACCTGTCCAGATGGGCAGGGCCTCTCGCCCTTTCGGGCATAGTCCTTTTGATCGCCTGGTGGATCATCGACTGATTCGACGGCAATCTGCGTCCCTATCGTTTCCAATCATTGCTACCGCAGCGCAGCGTCGCCTTCGCTCAGGTCGTCGCGACTTTGGGGCGATATGTCCATGCCGCCCCTCAAGTCGTCGGAAAACCGCTTCTTCGCGCCTTTCTCCCGATTGCCAGCGCGCGATTATTATGGCGTGCTGCTGCGCAACATAAATCACAGCGTAGGGGATGACCTGAAACCGGGCCGCAATGGCGGCACGGTGCATGGTCATGACGTCATGACGCGAACAAAGGGTTGCAGATGTCGAAAATCGATCTGGCGATCAAGGATATTCCTCGTTTTCAGCCCGCTACCGCCGCCAGCCTGCGGAACGTCCGGCTGATCCTGTGCCTGTTCCTCCTCGTGGCGGATCTGGTCGCACTGACGACGGGCTTCGCCCTCGGCCTGAAGGCCGCGGGCCAGCCCGTCATGTCCAACTGGCTTTGGCAGCCGCTGACGGGCGGAATGATCGTCTACGGCGTCCTCGCCTTCCACAATCAGGCCTTCAATCCCCGCTGCCTCACCAGCATGACTTCCTCCTGCCGCAGCGCCATCATGGCGCTGGCCGGCACCCTGCTGATCTTCCTGCTGGTGGTCTTTTCGCTGAAGGCGACCGGCACCCTGTCACGCCTGGGCGTGTCGTCGGGTATCTTCACCAGCGCGGCGCTGATCATGCTCCAGCGGGCGATGATCGTGCACGCGGTCCGGCGCCATTTCGGCGAGGGGCTGTTCGCGCAATTGCTGATCGTCGACGGCGGGGTCATGCCCGACCATGTCGACGGCATGACGGTGATCGAGGCGGACGCGGCCGGCCTGCGCCCGGACCTGGACGATCCCTATATGCTCCACCGGCTGGGCACGATCCTGGAAGAATTCGACCGGGTGGTCATCGCCTCGGCCGTCGACCGCAAGGACGATTGGGCGCAGATGCTCAAGGGCGGCAATATCGTGGGCGAGATCATCGTCCCCGACCTCGATTCGATGGCGCCGCTCGCGGTCCAGACCTGTCGCGGTATGCCGACCCTGGTGGTGGCGCGCGGCCCGCTGAACCTGGCCAACCGGGCCAAGAAGCGGCTGCTGGACATCGTCCTGACCGTGCCGGTGCTGATCGCGCTGGCGCCTGCCATGGCGGTCGTCGCCATCCTTATCAAGCTGGACTCCCCAGGCCCGGTCTTCTTCCGCCAGGAACGGATTGGACGGGGCAACCGCATCTTCCACATCCTCAAGTTCCGCAGTATGCGCGTGAACCAGGCCGGTCAGGACGGCGGCACCTCCACCCGGCGCGACGACGACCGCATCACCCGCGTCGGCGCCTTCATCCGCAAGACCAGCATCGACGAACTGCCCCAGCTCATCAATGTGCTGATGGGCGAGATGAGCCTGGTCGGCCCCCGTCCCCACGCGCTGGGATCGACCGCCGAAGATCAGCTTTTCTGGCAGGTCGACCGCCAATATTGGCATCGCCACGCGCTCAAGCCTGGCATCACCGGCCTGGCGCAGATCCGCGGCTTCCGCGGCGCGACCGAGACGCGGCGCGATATCCTGAACCGTGTCGAGGCCGACCTTGAATATCTCCATGGCTGGAGCCTGATGCGCGACATCGCGATCATGGTCGGCACGCTCAACGTCCTGGTCCACCGCAACGCCTATTGATGGATGGAGCCAGTTGATGGATGTGGCCGGACGGCCGGGAATGCGACGAGCCGTTCCCGAACTGCCCGATATCCCTACCTTTTGTTAACCCTCGACAGCTATCCCGCCTGCATCAAAAACAGGCGGGATTTTTTTGTGTCATGCGGAACCAGAAGTCTGCTGTAATCGTTGCACCTCATCCAGCCGGAGAAACGCGCGCAAAAGCGTTCGTTCCGGCCCGTTCTCACGCCGCTCCAGATCTGACCGATCGGTTGGAAACCGCTGTTCAGTTCGTCTCCCGCTGGGCCGGAGTCGCCGCTTTGCTGGCGACCATGGCGGCCATCGTCTGGGCGATTCTCTAAGGCGGAAACGCCCGATTTAGCTTGCTGCCAGATTAACAGATACGACATGGCGGGTTCCGGCCTGTAACCCGCCCATTTCGGACGATCCGAAGCGTTGCTTTGCTGCGACCAATTGCATTCCGGCGAGTGTGCACGGGATGCAAAGAGGGTTAGCATGACCGCATTGCTGCAACGCAACAAGGATTCCTGTTTTTGATCGAAAATCATCGCCCGCCCTCGCGGAGGGGCAGTTGCGTGACAGGTATGGACGGCAGACCGCGTCGGCCGTGCTTCAAGCGCGCCGCGATCGGGACCGTTGCGATTTTGGCGATGGCGCCCTTTGCTGCGCTTGCACAGGAAGATGGCGCGCCGCGCGCGCCGTCCGATGATCGGCGGCTGGCCGATTATGGCTTTCACCTGACCGCCGGACTCGACCTGCTCTATGACGACAATGTCTATCGCGTCGACGATGCGGTGGACGATCCCAAAAGCGACCTGATCGTCACCCCATCGATCGAGGCGACCTTCGGCCGGCCGATCGGCCGGCACGATATATTGCTCCGGGGCAAGCTGGGCTATGACCGCTTCATCTCGGCGGAGCAGCGGAGCAAGCTGCGCATCGATACGGAGGCGAAGGCCAATATCCGTTTCGGCGCTACCTGTCTGGTCACGCCGCGCGCCGCCTATCGGCAGCAGCGCGCCAATTATGGCGACCTGAACAGCGCGACCGAAAATCTTCAGCGCTTCACTAGCTTCGGGGCGAAGTTCACCTGCGAGCGGCCGGGCTTGTTCCCTGTCGCCGAATATAGTCACGACCTGACGCGCAACGCCGACCGGTTCGACTATGCCGACCAGACCAGCGACAGCTTCATGGGCGGCATCGGCTACAACAAGCCGAGCCTGGGCACGCTCACCGCTTATTATGAACGGGTCAACAGCAAGCGCGACACGCTCGGGATCGAGAACCGGATCAACAGCTGGGGCCTGCGCTTCCAGCGGTCGGTGTCGCCGCTGACCCAGATCGACGCCGACCTGCGCTGGCTGGACGTCGACAGCGATTCCGCCGCGGTCGGCAGCTATGACGGGCTGGGATGGAAGGTAAGCCTTTCCACCAACGCCATTTCCCGCCTGAAATTGACCGCCGCCACGGAAAGGGCGATCGTCAACGACAGCCTGATCGCGGCGGGTTTCGCGATCGAGACCAGCTATCGGGTGCAGGGCGATTTCGCCATTTCCGAACTGACGTCGGCCGGTCTTTATGCGGAATGGGAGCGGCGCAAGTTCCGGCAGGACGCCGCGCTGCGCCCCTTCACCATCAATTCCGACCGGAACCTGCGGCTGGGCGCGGTGTTGACCCGCAAGCTGTCGGATCGCTTCGCGCTGACGCTCGATGGTCAGCACTACCGGCGCCGGACCGACACCGACATTTCTCAATATAGCGGCACCCAGGTGACACTGGGCGCGACCATGACATTCTGATTGATCCAGGGAGTATAGACCTGTGAAAGCAGCCAAGACCCTGACCCTCCTCCAGGCCGCGACCCTGATCGCGCTGCCGGTGGCCGCCATCGCCCAGACCGCGCCCGCTCCGGCGAGCACGGCCGCCGTCGCCCCGGCAGCGTCGCAGCCTGCGGCCGCCGGCTATCTGCTCGGCCCGGACGACGAGGTGAAGATCGCGGTGTTCGGCCAGCCGGACCTGTCCACCACCACCCGCATCAAGCCGGACGGCACCGTCCTGCTGGCGCTGATCGGCCCGATCCAGGCCAATGGCAAGAGCACGACGCAGCTCGCGCAGGACATTGCCGCGGGCTATGCCAGCGGCGGCTATCTGACCAAGCCGTCGGTTAGCGTCGAAGTCAGCAATTATGTCAGCCGCTTCGTGACGGTATTGGGCAATGTGCCGCAGGCGGGCAATTATCCGCTTGACCGCCCCTATACCGTCGCGTCGATGCTGGCCAAGGCCGGCGGATCGACCAAGGACGGCGCCAATGCGGTAATCCTGACGCCCGCCGAAGGCGGCGCGCCGATCCGCATTTCGCTGGCGGAGATGTCGGCGGGCGCCAACCGGCCGCTGAAGCCGGGCGACACGCTGTTTGTGCCGCAGGCCGAGAAAGTCTATGTCTATGGCCAGGTTCAGCAGCCCGGCGCCTTTTCCTACGCGCCGGGGCAAAGCTTCCGCCAGGCGCTGGCGCTGGCGGGCGGCCCGACGCTGGCAGGGTCCACAAAACGCATAAAAGTACGCCGGGGGGGGAAGGAAATTCAGGCCAATCTGGACGATCCGGTCCAGCCTGAAGACGTCCTCATCATCCGGGAGAAACTGTTTTGACCGCGATAGATCAAGGAATCTGGCATGAACGACCCGGCCTGTTGAGCCGGTTCCTCTCTTCCGCGCGCGGCGACGCGCGGCGCAACGACCGGCTGATCCCGGACGAGGTGGTGCTGCAACCCGATATGCGCGCGCTTCCCGGCTTTCGCCATGACGAGGAGGAAGAGGCTGCACCGCAGCCCCGCCCCCTGTCGATGAGCGCCATGGCCGCGCCGATCCGGCCGATCAGCCTGCGCCGCGACAGCATCTATGCAGCCTTCAACACCGCGATGCCGGTGACGGATCGCCATGGCCTGGCCGGTCGCAACAGCGAGTTGGAAAGGCTGGTCGAGGCGGTCGTCGTGCAGCGCAAACATGCCGTCGTGTTCGGCACGCGCGGGTCGGGCAAGACGTCGCTCGCGCGCGTTTTCGGCGATCTCGCGGACGAGGCGGGGTGCATCGCCCTCTACGCCTCGGCTAGCGGAGAGTCCGATTTCGACGCGCTGTTCCGCCCCTTTCTGGCGGAACTGCCGATGAGCAACGCCGGGCGCGAGCGGCTGAAAACCATGCTGGGCGAGCGGATCGACGTGGCGCGCCTCGCCCCGCTGCTGGTCGAGGAGGTGCGCGAACGCTCCATCCTCATCATCGACGAATATGACCGGGTCGTATCCGACAGCGCCAAGCAGGATGTCGCATCGCTGCTGAAGCTGCTGACCGATATTCATTCCCCGGTGCAGGTGGTGCTGGTCGGCATCGCCAGCGATATTGACGGACTGATCGCGGCCCATCCCTCGCTGCGCCGCCATCTGGCGCCGCAGCGGGTCAGCCCCATCCCCCGCCCGCAGTTGGAGCGGCTGCTGGAAAGCTGCGCCACCAACGCCCGGCTGACGATCGCCGCCGACGCCATGGAGACGCTGGCGAGCGCGGCCATGGGATCGCCCTATCATGCCCGCCTGTTCGGTATGCACGCCGCGCTGATCACGGAGGCGGCGGGACGCGATCTGGTGACGCTGGCGGACGCCGAACGGGGCCTGGCCGACGCACTCACCGGTTGGTCGGAAATGAGCGACGCCACTTATGCTCTGTTCCGCCGCATCCTGTGGGAAGCGGGGGCCAATCGCCGCATGATCGGCCTGGCCGCCGTCGTGGCGGCGCAGATGCTGGCCATTTCCTATGAGCGGCTGGTGCGCCTGGGCCATGAGGTGCTGGGCGGCGGATCGATCAACGAGGGTCAGGCGCGCGACGCGATGGCCCGGTTGCAACCGGCGCTGGTCGCCACCCCCAATGGCGAATTGTGGATGTTCGAGGACACGCTGGCGCCGCAATTCCTGCTGCTGATGGCCAAGCAGCCGGTGGCTGCTGCGCCGCCCGAACAATCGCCAGCCGAAGAGATGCGCGCATTGCTGCGAGGAGTGGACGGGCTATGAGCATGAACCCCATCGATTTGCTGGCCGCGCTCCAGGCGCGCTGGCGGACCGCCGCGACGATCGGCGGCATCCTGTTCCTGCTGATCGCGGTCGTCGCCTTCATGCAGCCGCGCCAATATATGGGCACGGCCTCGCTGCTGCTCGACCTGTCGCAGACCGATCCGACCTCGACCACGAACGATCAGGGCAGCCGGATCGACGTCGAAAGCATCATCGGCACCCAGACCGACGTGATCCGCAGCGCCAAGGTGATCAACGCCGTGGCGAAGGAAGCCGGCTTCGTCGACGCCCTGCCCGCCGATATGCCTGCTGCGGCCCGGTTGCAGCAGGCGGCCGCGCAGGTGCGCGCCAACCTGACCATCACCACCGGCCGGCAGAGCAATGTGCTGCAACTCCAATATCTGGACCCCAGACCGGACGTGGCGGCCAAGGTCGCGAATCTCGTCGCCAAAATCTACATGCGCGAACAGGTGGAGCTGCGCGCCTCGCCCGCGCGCGGATCGGCCAGATGGTTCGACGAGCAGACGCAGGAAGTGCGCCGCCGCTATGAGCTGGCGCAGAAGAAGCTGTCCGACTTCCAGCGCGCCCATGACATCATCGGCATCAACCGCATGGACCTTGAAGCCGAAAAACTGAAGAATATGTCCTATCAGCTGACCCAGGCGCAGGCCGAAGCCGCCGCCGCCCGGTCCAAGGCGCGCGCCGGCAGCGTGTCGGACATCGAAGGGTCGCTGATCGTCCAGAATCTGCAGGAGCAGGTCGCGGCGCAATCGGCCCGCGTGTCCGAACTGGCGAAGACGCTCGGTCCCAACCACCCGACCATGGCCGCCGCCAGCGCCCAGCTGTCCGAATTGCAGGCGAAGCTGGGCTCGGCCCGCGCCAGCCAGGCCGGGGCGGTCAGCGCCAACAGCGTCGCCGCGAACAGCCGCGAGGGCGACCTCAAGGCCAATATGGCGTCTCAGGAAGACCGCATGATCCGCATGTCGGATGTGCAGGACCAGCTGATGGTGCTCCAGCGCGACGTCGACGCCGCGCGCCAGACCTATGACACGGTGCGCCAGCGCTTCAACGAGGCGGCCCTGAAGAGCCAGATCTCCCAGCCCAACGCCAGCCCGCTGGACGAGGCGGTGGTGCCGCTGCTGCCCGCCAAGCCCAACATCCCGCTGATGCTGGTCGCCGGCATCGCGCTGGGCCTGGTCGGCGGTGTGGCCGGGGTCATCCTGATGGAGATCGTGCATCCCCGCGTCCGATCGGCCACCGGCGTCGCCCGCGCCACCCAAGTCGATGTCATCACCGAACTGATGCCCGTGCCCATCCGGGCCGGGTGGTTCCCCAAGCATAAGGAAGCCGCATGAGACTGCGTTCCACCGCTGGCGCCCCGCCGCAGATGAACCCCGGCGGCACCGCCGCTGCCCGTCCCCGCGCCCGCGACAGCAAGGGTTTTGCCCGGCTGGCGGTCGAGCATGGCTTCCTGCCCGAGGCCGATGTCGCCCGGATCGAGGCCCATGCCCGGACCGAGGGTCTGGCGCTGCATGACGCGGCCGTCGACCTGGGGCTGCTGGACAGCGAGGATGCCGCCATGCTTGCCGCGCTCCAGGGCGGCTTCGCCCTGTTGCCCGCCGGCGATCCGCGCGTCGACCCGCTGGTCGCGGCCGCATTCGACCCGGCCGATCCCTATGCGGCCAAGGTCCGCACCATCCGGTCCAAGATGCGGGCTGTCGCCAAGGATGGCGATCCGGCGGCGCTGAAGCTGGCGGTGCTGTCGATCGAGGCCGGCGACGAAGGCGCGATCATGGCCGCCAACCTCGCCGTCGTCACGGCCCAGATGGACGGGCCGACCATGGCGGTCGACGTCGACATGGACCGCCCTTCGCTCGACCGGCTGTTCCGTGTCGCCAACAAGGCAGGCCTGGCCGAACAGCTGATCGGCAGCGCGGCGCTACTGCCCGCCGCCAAGACCGCGGTGGAGGGATTGTGGCTGATGACCGCCGGCCGCGCATCGGGCAGCGCATCCAGCTTGGTGACGCGCGGCCCGCTGGCCGAAACCGCCGGCGGCTGGGGCCTCAAGGACATGACGATGCTCTTCTACCTGGCCGAACGCAAGGGCGAGCAGACGCCCTATGGCAGCATCCTCGCGGGCTTCGACGCGGTGACGCTGGTGGTGCGGCGCGGGAACACCGCGATCGCCGACATGCGCCGCGTCATCGACGATCTCGATCGCCACGGCGTCCCGATCGCCGGGACGGTGATTGCATGAACGATCTGGCTGCCGGCAATCCGATGCCCTGGCCGGAAGGCGCGCGGACGGATCATCCGGTCGCGCAGGTCGGCGGCATTGCGGTGTCGACTCTCTCGCTCAGGGCGTTGATCGACAAGATGTTGCGTGAAGCCCCGCTGCGCCGGTCGCTCGACCAGCCCGCCTGGCTGATCTTCGACTGCAACGGCCAGGGCCTGTCGATGAACGCCAGCGACGCCGCCTTTCGCGCCGACCTGGCGCAGGCGGACCTGATCCATGCCGACGGGCAGGTCGTGGTCGCGGCCTCCCGCTGGCTGGGCGGCCCGGTGATCGCCGATCGATCGAGCACCACCGATATGTTCATCGACAGCCTGCAACCCGCGGCGGCGGCGGGTGTCCGCTATTATCTGTTGGGCGCCGCCGAAACGGTGAACGCCGAATGCGCCCGGCGGATCACCGCCATGGCGCCCGGCCTGCAACTGGCCGGACGGCGCAACGGCTTCTGGTCCGCGCAGGAGGAGGATGCGGTGATCGATGCGATCAATGCCGCCGCGCCCGATGTCCTGTGGGTCGGCACCGGCAAGCCGCGCGAGCAGGCCTTCTGCGTGCGCAACCGCCACCGGATCAAGGCCGGCTGGATCGTCACTTGCGGCGGCCTGTTCAACTATGTCACCGGCGATTATCCGCGCGCGCCGATGTGGATGCAGAAGTCCGGGCTGGAATGGCTGCACCGCATGGTGACGCGTCCGCGCCAGCTCGCCTGGCGCTACATCACCACCAATCCCCACGCGCTCTGGCTGATCTGGAAGCATCGCCATGGCTGAAGCGCAGGTCGCTGAAGAACGCCCGGCGACGGGCCGCATCCAGCGCCTTGGCAGTGTGCTCGGCCGCTTCGGCCTGGCCAGCCTGTCGTCGGCGATCGTGTCGGTCAGCCATCTGGCCGTCCAGCTTTTCTCGATCCACCATCTGGGCACCTCGGCGATCGGCACGCTGGCCTTCCTGCTGGTCATCATCCAGTTTGGTTACAGCCTGTCCAATGCCCTGGTGTCCACGCCCTACACGATTATGGTCAATCAGGGCGAGGAGGCCGACGCACGCCGTTTCGACTTCTTCTTCCCGGTCAATCTGCTGCTGGCGGCCAGCCAGGGGCTGATCTGCGCCGCCATCGCCTGGGCCACCGCCTCCCCCGCCGCCGCCCTGCTGTTCGGGCTGGCCGGCACCTTCTCGCTGATCCGCTGGTTCGGCCGGTCCAACGCCTATGCCCATCATGCGCCGATGCGCGCGGCGCGATCCGACCTTGCCTATGCCGGCACGATCCTGATTGGCCTGATGATCGCGATGCGCACGGGCGCCAGCCTGTCTTCGATCGGCGGAATGCTGGTGGCGGCCAGCCTGATCGGCATGTTGCCCTTCGGAATCGCCTTCCTGCGCCGCCATGGCGCGATGGGGCCGGGCCGGGCGCTGCGCGCCTATCGCCCGGTGTGGCGCGAACAGTCGGCCTGGACGCTGGTGGGCGTGCTGTCGACCGAGGCGACATCCAATTCCCACAGCTATATTGTGACCCTGCTGGCCGGCCCGACCGCTTTTGCGCCGATCGCGGTGGGTATGCTCTTCTTCCGCCCGGTCAATGTCTGCATCACTGCGCTGACCCAGTTGGAGCGGCCGCGCATGACCCGCGCCGTGGCGCGCGGCGACCATGGCGCGGCGATCAAGTCCGAACGCATGTTCATGGCCGCCCTGGTGCTGCTGTGGTTGGGCACCTGCATCGTCGCGGCGATCGTGCTGGAGGCGTTTCCGGGCCTGATCCTCAAGCCCACGCTCGATCATCAGGCCGTCGTCATCGCCGTGGCGCTCTGCGCCCTGCTTTCGCTGGTCCAGTGCGTGCAGACGCCGATGAGCGTGATGACCCAGGCACGCCGCGCCTTCCGCCCGCTCGCCGCGCAGAGCCTGCGCAGTTGCGGCGTCGGCATCGTCGCGGTGACGCTGATCGTGCTGGGAACCGATCCGGTGCTGTCGATCGGCGGCGTGGTGCTGTCGCAGCTGGTGATGATGCTCGGCATCTGGCGGCTCGACCGCCAGTGGCGCCGCGCGCAGCAGGCGGGGGGCTGAGCCATGGCGACAAGCTGGCACCGCGCTGGTAGCGCCCCGGCGGCGACCGACATCATCCGCACCGCCCCCATAGCGGACGGCGGCAGCGAGCGGCTGGTCTGGATCGCCCAGATTTTCTATTTCGTTTTCCTGATGATGGTCTTCATCGGCCAGCAGCCCTTCGCGTCGCGCACGCAGGAAGAACTGGTGGCGCTGGCTGAGGCCAATGACGGGTCCGACCTGTTCAAACAGGCGCTGTTCATCGGCTTCGCCCTGCTGCTGACGGCGGTGCAGATCATCCGCAAGCAGCCGTTGCGCTACAGGTTCAGCTTCTGGCCGCTGGCGATCATGCTGGTCTGGTTCTTCATCACCTGCGCCTGGGGCGCCGATCCCTTCGTGTCCTTCAAGCGCGCGATGCAGCAGTTGATCGTGATCTATATCACCTTCTGCGCCCTGTCGCTGATCGGGCCGCAGCGATTGTTCGACGCCCTGCGCGCGGCGCTGATCCTTTCGCTCCTCATCTGCTGGATCTCGCTACCGCTGACATCGGCCGCCGTGCATCCCCCGACCGAGCACGACAGGGCGCTGGTCGGCGCATGGCGGGGCTTCTTCTTCCACAAGAATATCGCCGGCGCGGTCATGGCGCTGACCTTCATCGTGTGCGGCAATGCCTGGATCGACCGGCGTAAATGGTATTATGCGCTGTTCGCGGTCATGGCGTTCGTCTTCGTGATCGGGACCAAGAGCAAGACCTCGCTGGCGCTGTGCGTGGGTATGCTCGCGATCAGCAACATCTATCGCGCGCTGAGCGGCAACACCCAGAAGCGCGCCATGCTGCTGCTGATGCTGGGGTTCGGCATGGTCGGCTTCCTGGCGCTCTACATCGCCTATCAGCCCACAATCGAACGGCTGTTCGCCGATCCCACCTCCTTCACCGGGCGGGTGTCGATCTGGCGCGTGGTGTTCGACTATCTCGCCGATCACCCCTATCTCGGTTCGGGTTTCGGCGGCTTCTGGCAGGTCGGCGCGCAATCGCCCGCGCATGACTATCTGAACCAGGAATTCCAGATGCGGACCGCCCATTCGCATAATGGCTATCTGGAAATCTGGGTTACGACCGGGCCGCTCGGCGTCATCATGCTGCTGCTCAGCTTCCTGGCCCTGCCGGCCTACTGGTTCCTGACGGGTTCGACCCGCGAGAACCAGTCGCTGATGGTGCCAGCCTTCGCCATATGGGTGTTCGTCATGTACCAGAATCTGCTGGAAACATCCTTCTTCGACAAGGATCGCCAGGTCTGGGTGATTTTCCTCGCGGCGATCGCGACTGCCCATGCGACCTTCAAGGCGCGGCCCCGCCCGACCTGGACCCGCCGCCACCTTTCCCGCGCGCAGGAGGCCCCCAATGGGTAAGATCATCCTCGGCATCGCCACCTGCAACCGCCCCCAAGGGCTGGCGCGCACGCTCCAGTCGATCGCGGAGCAGGATACGCAGCTCGATCTGGAAATCCTGGTCGCGGACAATGACGCCGGCCGGCAGGAAGGCATGGCCGTGGTCGAGCGGATCGCGGCCCAGGGCTATCGCTGGCCGATCCGCGCCATATTGGTCGAGGAACGCGGCATTCCGCGCGTCCGCAACGCGCTTGTCGCGCAGGCGCTCGGCCACCCGGATGTGAGCCATGTCGCGATGCTGGACGATGACGAGGCCGCCTCCCCCGGCTGGATCGACGCCATGGTCGATACCGCCCGGCAATGGAATGCCGATGTGGTCGGCGGCGCCGTGCTGCGCGAGATGGATGCGCCGGTGCCAAGCTGGGCGGCGCCCCATCCCCTGCTCCAGCCCAAGACGCGCGGCCGGTCCGGCCTGGTCGAGCTGGTCGACAGCACCGCCAATGTGCTGATCGCCGCGTCGGCTTTGCGCGCCATGGGCGATGCTCCGTTCGACGAGCGCATGGCGTTGACCGGTGGGTCGGACAAACAGCTTTTTTCCCGGATGCAGCGCGCCGGCCATCGCTTCGCCTGGTCGGAAGAGGCGGTCGTCACCGAACTCATTCCCGCCAGCCGGGTGACGCAGAAATGGCTGCTGATGCGCGGCTATCGCATCGGCATGACCGACATGATGGTCGAACGCTTCCACAAGGGGCGCGCGCGCGCGCTGCTGGGCGAAACGCCCCGCATTCTGGGCGGCGCGGCGTCGGGCGCATTGGGCGCCCTGCTGACGTTCGACCGGGGCAAGCGCATCCAGCGGCTGGGCCGCCTCTATCGCGCGGCCGGCAAGATTGCCGGACTCGCCGGTGTCCATTATGAAGAATATCGAAAGGTGCATGGCGCATGAGCGATGCGACGCATCAGGCTGAACGCCCCTTCTTTTCCGTCGTCATCCCGCTTTACAATCGGGCGGATATTGTCGGCGACACGATCCGGTCGGTGCTGGCGCAGGACTGGCGGGATCTGGAGATCGTCGTCATCGACGACGGGTCGAAGGACAATCCGCGCCCGGTGATCGACGCGATCGGCGACCCGCGCGTCCGCTATATCCGGCAGGACAATGAAGGTGGCGGCGCGGCGCGCAACCATGGCATATTGGCCTCCGACGGCCAGTATATCGCCTTCCTCGATTCCGACGACCTGTTCCTGCCCGGCAAGCTGTCGATCATGGCGAAGGCGCTGGCCAAGGATGACGGGCGCACCGTCCTCTATTCGCGGATGAAGGTGGACCGGGGCGTCGACCGCTACTGGATACGCCCCGACCGCGGCATACGCGAGGGCGAGGATGTGGGCGAATATCTGTTCTGCGCCAACCAGTTCATGCAGACATCGACCATGGTTGTCCCGACCGATATGGCGCGGCAGGTGCTGTTCGATCCGGCACTCAAAAAAGGGCAGGATCTCGATTTCTGCGTGCGGTTGCAGGGTGCGGGCGCGCGTTTCCGCATGATCGACCAGCCGCTCACCATCTGGCTCGACGCGACCGAAGCGGGGCGAACCTCCTATGTGAAGGGCTATGAAACGTCGCTCGACTGGCTCGACCGGTGCGGCCACATGCTGACGGCGCGGGCGCGGCGGGGCTATCGCGCCACCGTGCTCGCCTATCATATGGCGCCGGTCCGGCCGGTGCTGGCGATCCGCGACCTGGCGGTGGGATTGGTCGCAGGCGGCGTGCCGCCCAAGATCATCGCCCGGCAGGTGCTGCGATCCTATCTGCCCAAGCCGCTCTATCGGTCGCTGGTCAACCGGTTCGTCCTCCATTTCGGCAAGGCGGATTCCGCCCGCCGCCCGCCGCAGCCGTCATGAAACTGATGGAAACAGCCCCCACCAGCGCCGGCACCACGGCGACGCCGCTCTTCTCGGTCGTCATTCCGAGTTACCAGCGGCGCGAGGAGACGGTCGCCGCCGTCGTTTCTGCGCTGGAACAGAGCATCGCCGAGATCGAGGTGATCGTTGTTATCGACGGGTCGACCGACCAGACCGACGAAGCGCTGCGCGGCATCGACGATCCCCGGTTGACCGTGATCATCCAGTCCAATCGCGGCGCGGCCGCTGCGCGCAATACCGGGGTCGACCATGCGCGCGGCCTTTATATCGCCTTCCTCGACTGCGACGACCTGTTCCTGCCGCATCATCTGTCGGACCTGCTGATACTGCTCCAGCATGGCGAGGATGTCGTCGCCTATGGCCAGGTGGTGGCCGACCGCGGCGCCGGCCGTCATTTCCTGAAGCCCCCCCGCGCCATCGCCAGCGGCGAGACGATGGACAGCTATCTGATGTGCGATCGGGGCTTCATCCAGACCAGCAGCATGGCGCTCAGCCGCGCACTGGCGCAGAAGGTCCGCTATCGCGAGGATGTGGGCTTCGGCGACGATACAGATTTCGCGCTGCGCCTGTCGCTCGCCGGCGGGCGCTTCCTGATGACCGAGCGGCCCGGCACCATCTGGACCGACCGTCAGACCGGCAACCGCCTGTCGCAGGTGCGCGACAATGTCGGCAACCTCATCTGGCTGCGCGACCTGCAACCTCATATTTCGCCCCAGGCCTTTGCCGCCTATATGGGCTGGCACGCGGCCAAGAGCATCTGGCCCACCAGCCGCCGCCGGGCGATGCGCTATTATTTCTCCGCCCTCTGCCGGGGTGCGTTCAAGCCGCGCCTGGCCGCGACCGTCCTGTTGCAGATCGTCATGCCCGATCCTGTCTATCGCCGCATGTCCGACGGCTGGATCGACTTTTCCCACCTGCTCGCCGGCAAGGGACCGCGGCTTTGAGGCGGCGCGAATTTCTGGCCGGCGCCCTCGCTTTGTCGGGCTGCGCGCCGATGCCGCAAAGCTATGCGCGCGACGGCGCGGCAAGCGAAAGCCTCGCCACGCGCGCGCGCCGATCCGGCCGCTGGTTCGGCGCGGCGATCAAATCGCGCCAATTGCAGGAGGACCCGGATTTCACCGCCGCCGTCGCGCGGGAATGCGACATGGTGGTCCAGGAATATGAGCTGAAGCGCAAGACGACCGAACCCGCACCCGGCCAGTTCGACTTCAGCGGCGCCGACCAGATCATCGCCTTCGCGCAGAAGCACAGGATGCGCGCGCGCGGCCATGCGCTGGTCTGGTACGCCGCCAATCCCGATTGGCTGGAACCCGCCCTGCAGGCGGCGAACCATGACCAGCGCGAAAAGCTGATGCTCGGCTATATCGACGTCGCCATGCCCCGCTATGCGGGAAAGATCGCCGAATGGGACGTAGTCAACGAGCCGCTCGAACCCAATGAAGGCCGCGCCGACGGTATGCGTCAGGACAGCATGTGGATGCGCGCGCTGGGCGAGGATTATATCGACATCGCCTTCCACCATGCGCGCGAGACCGATCCCAAGGCGATGCTGTTCCTCACCGACTTCGGGCTGGAGCATGATTCGCCCCGCTGCGAGCGCCGCCGCACCGCGATGCTGAAGCTGCTCGACCGGCTGAAGGCGCGCGACGTGCCGATCGACGCGGTTGGGATACAGGGCCATCTCAAGCCCTTCCGCGAGGGCTTCAGCCAGGCTGTGTTCGCCCGCTTTCTCCGGCAGCTCAGCGACTATGGCCTCGCCCTGTCGATCACCGAGTTCGACATCGCCGACCGGGGGGGCCCGCCCAATCCCGACAAGCGCGATCGGGAAGTGGCCGCCGTCGCCAAATCCTTTCTCGACGTGGCTTTCGACAATCCCGCGACGCAGGCGCTGCTCTGCTGGGGCCTGTCCGATCGCTATAGCTGGCTGTCCAACTATCCCGACTATAAGTGGCCCGACGGGCAATTGTCCCGCGGCCTGCCACTGGATGACCGAATGCGCCGCAAGCCGCTCTGGGATGCGATCGGCGCCGCCTTCGACGCCGCCCCCGCCGCGCGGCAGGCCAGCGCCGGCGGACAGGGCGCATGAGGATATCCTCCCTCACCGGTCTGCGGGGCGTGGCCGCGCTGTCGGTGCTGCTTTACCATATTCCGCACAATCCCGCCTTCGCGGCCTTTGCCATGCCGCTTTTTTCGCGCGCCTATCTGGCGGTCGACCTGTTCTTCATCCTCAGCGGCTTCGTCATTTCGCTGGGCTATCATGATCGCGTCATGGGCCGGCCAGGCTGGGCCAGCTATGCCGATTTCCTGGTCAACCGCGTGGCGCGCGTCTGGCCACTGCACCTTGTCGTGACTTTGGTGTTCATGGCGCGCATCCTGCTCAACATATCGGGCAACAAGGGGATCGACCTCAATGCGCCCAATATCGTCAGCAATCTGATTATGGTGCAGAGCTGGGGCTGGGGCACCGAACCCATTGCCGGCAATAGCTGGTCGGTCAGCACCGAAATCGCGGCCTATCTTCTCTATCCGCTGATCGCGCTGATCGCCTTTTCCCGCTGGGCTTGGCTCCATGCCGCCGGCGCGGTCGCGCTGCTGGCGCTGGTCGCGGCATCGGGACGCGGGATGAGCGGACCGCTCGACGTGATAGACAGCGACACGGCATTGACCCTGCTGCGCTGCCTCGCGGGCTTTTCGATCGGCGTTCTCGCCTATCGCGTCGCCGACCGGCGCTGGTGCCGGGGGTTGATCGACCGGCCGGGCGGCTTCCTGGCGATCTGCGCGCTGATCGGCGTGGCGCTCTGGCTGCCGGGCAAGATCGACCTGCTGGTCGTGTGCCTGCTGCCCGCACTGGTGCTGAGCTGCTATTATAACGGCCCGGCCGTGCGTGCGGTCATGTCCAATCCGGTGAGCTTCCACCTCGGCCTCATCAGCTATTCCATCTATCTGTGGCATCCGCTGGTGCGCGATGTCGTGGCGCGGATCATGACCATGGCGCATGGGCGCGGGATCGTCGGCATGGACGGGCTATTCATTCTTGCGATGCTGATCGCGACCTGGCTGCTGTGCTGGGCGAGCTATGCGCTGGTCGAGGTGCGCGGGCATAGGCTGGTCAAATGGCTGCAAAAATATGGCAAGCGCCGCGACGACGCGCGGCAGGTCACGGCGTGACCGCCATGGGCCATGCGATCTGGATCGCGGTGCCGACCTTCCGCCGGCCGCAGCAATTGCGCCATCTGCTGGAAACTTTGCCGGGCGTCGTTGCCGGGCATGACGTGATGCTGCTGGTGGCCGACAATGACCCCGCCGGGCAGGAGGGCGCCGCCGTCATCCAAGACCTGCTCGGCTCGGGCTATGACCTGCCGGTGACGCTGCTGCCTGTGCCGGAGCCGGGCCTGTGCGCCGTGCGCAACGCCATCGTCGCGACCGCGCTCGCCGATCCGTCGATGCGCTTCCTCGCCATGATCGACGATGACGAATGGCCTCAGCCCGGCTGGCTCGACGCCCTGCTCGCCTGCCAGACGGCGATTGGAGCGGATGTCGTCGCCGGCCCGGTCGATTCGATGTTCGTCGGCCCCGCCCCGCGCTGGGCGCGCGAAACGCTGGTGTTCCGGGCCGAGGAACGGCCGAAGGGCGCGACCGACATGCTCTGGGCCAGCAACAATCTGCTGATCCGCCGCCGCGCGCTGGAGATGCTGGAACGGCCCTGGTTCGATCCGCGCTTCAACCGCAGCGGGGGAGAGGATCTGGACTATCTGTCCCGGCTGGCGCGGGCCGGCGCGCGCTTCGGCTGGGCGCCCGACGCGCGGGTCAGCGAATGGGTGCCGCCCGAACGCGCGCGCCTGTCCTGGGTGCTGCGGCGCATGTGGCGCATCGGCTGCACCGAAACCATGGCCCGGCGCAAGGAAACGGCGATGCCGGTGCTGCTTGTTCGATCGGTCGGCATCGTGGCGCTGCGCACGGCAGGCCTTGCCGCCCTGTTGCTGCCCGGCGCGCGACGGGTCGACATCGCCGGGCAGTGGATCAAGAGCTGGGGCCGCCTCTATGCGCTCGCGGGCGGCGCCCACAAGGCTTATGGCGCGCTATAGATTTTGAAGCTGCGGATGATCATGTCGCCCGAGCCATCCGTATAGGCGCTGTTGGTCTTCACCGCGACGTCCATGATCGGATACCAGCGGAACCCCCTATAGGGGTTGACCGACTGATAGGTTTCCTTCCCGTCGACGAACCAGGTGATGTAATCGCGCTGGATATCGACCGCGAAACGGTGGAAGTCCTGCGAGAAGCCTTTCAGGCCATAAGCCTGTTCCGCCTGGATCACGGCACCGCGCTGGAAGGACCGGACACCGCCCGATCCGCCATGGATGGTATGCGCGACATGGCGGTCGAAGTCCCAGTAGCTTTGCTGGCCAAAGCCTTCATAGACGTCGATTTCCGGCGGCCAGCCGCTGGTCGACACCAGCCAGAAGGCCGGCCAGGACCCGCGCCGCGTCGGCATCCGCGCGTCCCATTCATATTGGCCATAGCCAATCTGCGAGGCGAGGAAATTGCGCCCGTCCAGCACCGACGCGCCATAATTCCAGTTCTGCCCTTCATAGCTGATCGGCTTCGCCAGTTTCTGCGTATGCAGCACCAGACCCTTCGGCCCCCAATAGACCGGTCCTTCGATGCCCGGCCAGATTGAGGAATCAAGATAAAGGCCGGTTTCCTCGTTGGCGATCTGGGTCCGGCCATGCGACAGTGACGTCGCCCAGCGATCCCAGCCGCCGTCGGGCGAGCGCTTGTGCGTGGATTTGAGCAGTTCGAACTGGAGCGTGCCCGTGGCCGCAAAGGTGCGCGGGGCGCGGAAGGTGCCGGTCGACTTGGCCGTCGGCGCTGCATAACTCGCCGTGACCGTCGCCACCGACTGGCCCTGCAATGCGCCCCATGGCGCCTCGCGCAGCTTGATCTGGAAGAACTGCCCCGCGGTCGCGGCGATGATCGGCACCTCGACCGTCTGCTCCAGCGGATCGCCGGGGCGGAAGATCACCACTTTCTCGACCGTCTTGTAATTATAGCCGGAAATGGCGCGCGACGAGCCGGACCCGTTCACGGTGGTGATCCGCGCGATCACCGTGTTGGGGGTTGCCCGGTCCAGCTTCACCGGCACATAGGCCGTGCCGCCGCTGCCCGGCAGGAACGTGGCATTGCCCACCCACAAGGTTGCCTTATCCGGCAGCTTGGTGCCGCTCGCGAAGTCGAAGCTCGAAAACGCGATTGACGTGGATGAGGCGGGTGGATTGGCGATCGGCGCCGTAACCGTCGATGTCGTTGACGATGTTGCGGACGACGTCGAAGCAGTCGTCGTGGAACTGCTCGAACTGGAAGTCGGTGTCGAGCTTACCGATAATATTGTGGCAGCCCCGGCGGCGAAGACGCACGAAAGGGCCAGCCCGGCTCCTATGAAGGAGCCAGTACGTGTGGCGACCATTGATAATTCCCCATGTTGTTATGTGCCCGAGGGCCAATCGTCATTCAGCCCAAGTCAGCCGACATGGCGCGCCATTCATGCTCCGGCATACGCGGACAAGAACCCGGTCTCCGGTGCCCGAAAGTCACGCTTTCGGCGTCGTTGAATCTTGATGTCGATTAATCCAAAGCTGGGTTATGCGGGTTAACAAAAGCTTCCTCGCAACAACCGCTCATCGTGTTCCAGGGACATTTTGCGACGAGCCGTGGAAAGCGAACCTCTCGTCCCAAAAATCCGCCGACCGGCAGCGATCGACCGATTCGCGAGCGAAAAAGATGGCAGGCTGCCATCGATCACGGACAATTATGTGACTCGATCGAAGGCGGCCGACTGCGACAAGGAGACAGAGGATGCGCGTGATGGTGTTGGTCAAGGCGACCGAAGACAGCGAAAAAGGCTTTTCCCCCACGCCCGAGACGATGGCGGCGATGGCGGAAATGGGCCGGTTCAACGATGCGCTGCGCGAGGCCGGCATCCTGATCATGGCGGAGGGGCTTCAGCCATCCTCGGCGGCCAGGCGCGTCGCCTTCGACGGACCCGAACGCACGGTCATCGACGGTCCCTTCCCCCATCCCGGCGAGTTGGTCGCGGGTTTTTGGCTGTGGGAGGTCAAGGATATGGACGAAGCGGTCGCCTGGGTGAAGCGCTGCCCCAACCCGATGCCGGGACCGAGCGAGATTGAAATCCGGCCCTTTTACGACGTATCGGACCTGCAATAGTCCCGAAAATGGTGCACCCAACAGGATTCGAACCTGTGGCCTTCGGATTAGGAATCCGACGCTCTATCCTGCTGAGCTATGGGTGCCCGGCGACGGCTCTATTGCGCGTCGCGCCTCCGGTCAATTCTTGGCGTGCGGAGGAAGGACAGGAAAAGGCAGCGGCGCCACCTCCACCCCCTCGTCGATCAGCGCCCTGGCTTCGGCCGGGGCGACATCACCATGAATGCTGGCGCGATCCTGCTCGCCATAATGCATCGCCCGCGCCTGCTCGGCGAAACTGCGGCCGACCCAGGTGGACCCTTCCAGCGCTTTTTGCTGCGCCTGGGCCAGGGCATCGACCAGCGCCTGCATTTTCGCCTGATCGGCGACGTTCATGACCGGCGCCATCGGCTCCGCGCGGGAGGCTACGGGCACAGGCGCGGGATCGGGGCGGCTGTTCCCCTTCGCACTCACCGCCGGCGCCATCACCGCCTTGGACACATCCGCGTCGCCGCACATCGGGCAGGCGAGCAACCCGCGCGCCCTCTGATCCTCATAATCGGCGCTGGAGCCGAACCAGGCCTCGAACACATGGCCTTGAGACTGGCATTTCAGGTCGAACACGATCACGAAACAGTCACGTCCTTCGGTATCATACGGCGATTGGCGAGCGCGGGCACGCGCCCGCGCACATCCCCTATGCGCGACAGGTCCAGGTCCGCAAGCCCCAATCCCGCCGCCTCCCCCATGTCGAGCAGCACATCGCCCCAGGGATCGATCACCACGCTATGGCCATAGGTCACGCGGCCATCCTCATGTTTCCCCACCTGCGCCGCCGCAATGACATAGCAGCCCGCCTCGATCGCGCGCGCGCGCAGCAGCACATGCCAATGCGCTTGGCCCGTTGGCACGGTGAAGGCGGCAGGCGCCAGCAATATCGTCGCCCCCGCATTGGTCAGCACCCGGTAGAGATCGGGAAAGCGCATGTCGTAACAGATGGAAAGGCCCATCCGCCCCCAGGGCGTATCGGCCGCCACCACCTGTTCACCCGGCCCATAGACCGAGGATTCGCGCCAGCTTTCCCCGGTGGCGAGGTCGACGTCGAACAGATGGATCTTGTCGTAACGCGCCCGGATATCCCCGGCATCATCGATCAGGAAACTACGATTGGCCCAGCGCCCGTCGGCCCGCTCGCCCTTCAGCGGCAGGGAGCCGATATGCACCCACAGCCCCTCGCGCGCCGCCGCGTCGCGCACCGCCGCCAGCACCACGTCCTCCGCTTCGCTGCGCAGCGTCTCCGTCGCGCGCGCCCGGTCGCGGTCCAGGCATCCCGCCATTTCGGGCGTGAACAGCATGTCGGCGCCCTCGCCCTTCGCGCGCTTCACCATCTCCACCATGGCGGCGGCGTTGACGGCGGGATCGATCCCGCTGGTCATCTGGAACAGGGCGGCGCGCATCTTGCTCATAACCCCAGCAGCGCGTCCAGCTTGCCCTCACGATTGAGCGCGCTCAGATCGTCGCTGCCGCCGATGTGCCGGCCGTCGATGAAGATTTGCGGCACGCTGGTCCGGCCGGGCGCGCGCGCCAGCATCTCGTCGCGCTTCGGCCCGCCCAGGCTGATGTCATATTCCTCGAACGCGACGCCCTTGCTGTCCAGCAGCGCCTTCGCCCGCGCGCAATAGCCGCACCAGTCCTTGGTATAGATTTCAACCTTCGCCATGATGATAGGATGCTCCTTTCCCCTGAAATTGGGGGAATGCGCCGCTTTGTCAATCCGCGGTATCGGGCAGCACCCGCGCCCAGCACAGCAGCCGCACCTCCCCCGCCCCGCCGCCTTTGAGCACCCGTGCGCAGGCCGCCGCCGTCGCGCCACTGGTATGGACATCGTCGATCAGCAGCACCCGCCGTCCCCGCACCCCATGCCCGTCCGCCAGCGCGAACGCGCCGTGCACCGCCTTTGCGCGCTGGGTCGGGTTCATGCCGCGCAAAGGCGCGGTGCGCCTGACACGCTGCAAGGCGCGCTTTTCGACCGCCCAGCCGGTCAGCCGCCCCAGATGATCGGCGATGAGCGCCGCCTGGTTGAAACCCCTGTTCCACAGCCGCCAGCGGTGCAGCGGCACCGGCACGATCAACGCCTCCTCGCTCCCGACATGCCGCAGCATCTGTCGCGCGATCAGCCGGGCGAGGCCGATCCGCCGCCCATATTTGAGGCGCAGCGCGACCGTCCGCGCGACATCGCCATAGGCCAGCACCGCCCGCGCGCTGTCCCAGGGCGGCGGATCGGACAGGCAGGCGCCGCATTCCGCCCCTTCCCCCATCTCATGCGGGAACGGCAGGCCGCAGCGTGCGCAACAGGGTTCGCCCAGGAATATCATCCCGCTCCAGCAGGGCAGGCAGAAGGCGAAATCCTCCCCGACGATGGCGCCGCAGCCGGGGCAGCGCGGCGGCAGCGCATAATCGACGGCCGGGCGCACGGCGCCCTTGAGAAGCGGGAGGAGCGACATCATCTGCCTTGTCCGCACTTCGCGCACGTTGCACAAGGCCCGCCATGGAACCCCGCCCCGACATTTTCGACCGCGCCCGCCGCGCCCGTTACCGCGACCGGATGCTTGCCGATTTCGCCGATCACGACTTTCTCCATCGCGCGATGCTGGACGAACTGCTCGATCGCCTCGGTGATGTGCAGCGGGATTTGCCCGAGGCGCTGGTGATCGGTTGCCCGGACGGCGGCGCGAAGGCGGCGCTGGAGGCGATGGGCAAGCGCGTCGCCTGCGCCGATCCGGGGTTTCTGACCGCAAAAGGGGCGCGCGGCGTGCAGGCAGACGAGGATGCCCTGCCCTTCGCCGATGACAGTTTCGATCTTGTCCTCGCCTGCGGCACGCTCGACAGCGTCAATGACCTGCCCGGCGCGCTGATCCTGATGCGGCGCGTGTTGCGCCCCGACGGGCTGATGCTGGCGGCCTTCGCGGGCGCGGGCAGCCTTCCCCGCCTGAAGGCCGCCCTGCTCGCAGCCGAAGGCGACCGGCCGGGCCAGCATGTCCATCCGCAGGTCGATGTGCGATCGGCCGGCGACCTGCTGAGCCGCGCGGGTTTCGCCATGCCGGTCGCGGACGGGGAGCTTCTGACCATCCGCTATGGCGATATGCTGCGCCTGATGCACGACCTGCGCGGCATGGGCGCGGGCAATGCGCTGGCCACGCGGCCGCCTGCCTTGTCGCGGGACGTGCTGATGCGCGCGGCGGGGCATTTCGCCGACGCCGCCGACCCCGACGGCCGCACGGCGGAGCAAATGGCGATCGTGTATCTGTCTGGGTGGAAGCCCGATCCCAGCCAGGCGGCGCCGGCACGGCGCGGCAGCGCGACGGTGTCGCTGGCGGCGGCGTTGAAGGGGAAGGGATAGTCGGGTCGGAAGGCGAGCCTGACACTCGCCCTCCAGCTCCGCTTCACTCGATCGTAACGCCTGCCACGCGCCAGCCGCCATCTTCTCGATCCAAGCTGACCGTCTCGATTGCCTCTGCCTTGTTGGCAAAGCGGGTACGGAACTTCACCACTTCATAACCATAAGGCGGTGCAGGCAGATTTTCCTGGCTGACGAAAATGCGGGATAATGCAGCACCCAAAGGCATGCGCTCCTTTTCCGAAGTGCTGGCCCAGACCGGTGCGGTGTTCAGCTTGCGAAATGACGCGGTGGTCCCACGGTAGCTTTCATCCCAACGCCCCTCATCCACCAGCACTAGCCATCGACGCGCCGCATCCACAACCTCCGGGCTTGGCGCTGCGCTGGCGGCCATCGGCGCGGGCGAAGACGGGGCGGAAGCGAGATAGGGCAAGGCGGTGAGCGCCAACAGGCCAAGGGCAAGCGTCATGAGAGCTACTCCGATGATGATCCAGAAAGGACGGGTTGCCCGCCCCGCGCCGCTGATCGGCGCAGCGCCCTGATCCACCTGAGAATCGGGCGCGTCTTCCCCGATTTCCGCGTCCACAAACAATTCGGGGTTCGATGAACCCAAGCCGCCGCCTTCGGCTTCCAGCAACAGGCGCGCCGCCTCACGACTGCTCGACACCGCCATCTTGCGTCGCGCATCGCGAAGACGTTCGTTGATCGTGTGAACCGAGAGGCCTAGATTGCGCGCGATTGATTTCGCGTCATGGCCACGGACCATCAAGCGAAGGGTCTGCTTCTCCTTATCGGTCAGCGCCCAGGAACATTCTGTCATCCGCATGTTCATACCCTGCCAGACCTAGGTCAGGCCCATCGTCGCAGCTACCCCGAAAAATTCGTACTTTTTTCTGGCCCCTCACCTCAGCCCTGCCACATCCCCTACGCGAGGCGTGGAAGCGCGACGGTGTCGCTGGCGGCGGCGTTGAAGGGGAAGGGATAGCCGCGCGCCGTTCGGGCCGGGCCTGACGAAGGCGCGCCCTCCTTGCGCCTTATTTCCGCAGAATCTTCTCCATCGCCTTTCCCTTCGCAAGCTCGTCGATCAGCTTGTCGAGATAGCGGATGTCCTTCATCAGCGGGTCTTCGATCTCCTCCACCCGGACACCGCAGACCACCCCGGTGATCAAATCCCGCGCGGGATTCATCTGGGGCGCCTTACCAAAAAACGCCTCGAAGCTGCTGTTCTTCTCCAGTTCGGCGTCGAGTCCCTTTTGCGTGTAGCCCGTCAGCCAGCGAATAATCTCATCGACCTCGGCCCTGGTGCGTCCTTTCTTTTCCGCCTTGGCGACATAGTGCGGATAGACGCTGGCAAAGCTGATGGAATAGATTCGATGGCCCGTCATGCAGCACCATCGGCATCGGGTTCGGGGCCAAGAAGCGGCATCACGTCGACCGAATCGCACGGGAAGATCGTGAAATGCGGATGGCCTTCGAACAGCCTCGCCGCAGCCTCATGCGACGGCGCGCGCACGACGACGAAAACCGTCAGTTCATTGACGACATCCGCAACGCCATCCGGCGATGTCCGCTTGGTCGGGCCGAGCGGTCCGCCCTCATAGACGATGGAGTCCCTGTGCGCCTCGTCCCAGGCTTTCAGGGCCGCGAGCCCTTCCTCATCCCTGGCGCGTCGTTCCTCGTCGGACATGGCATACCAGGCCTGCCAGCGCGGGCTGGCCTTGTTGCTCGTGAAAACCGCGAGATAGGTGTCTTTCGCGCTCATAGCCTTGCCTCTCTTCCAGTGTCGGCGTCCCTTCCGCCGCACCTTATCCCAGTCCCCGCCGCGGCTCCACTTCGCCGACCATGGGCGCATCCACCACCTCGCGCGACGCCCATCCCTGGCCGTCGTGCCGATATTCGACATGGCTCGCGCGCCGGAACGCCGCGCCGTCCCAGACGATCACCTGCAATTCCATCTCGTTGTTGCGGCGGACATGCAGCCAGTTGAAGCTTTGCGGCTCGGCATTGCGCAACCGGGTCGATGTCGCGGTGCCGGCCTGGATCACCAGCGCGCCGCCGCTATGCGCCACCATCTTCCGCGCGGCCTGTGCATAGGTGCGGTGGAAATGGCCGGCCAGCGCCAGATGCACCCCCGCTTCGCAGGCTGCCTTCACCGCATCCTCATGGCGGCCCACCGCCTCGCTCAGTTCCCCGCCCTTGCCGATCGGCATGGCGAAAAGCGGATGGTGGGTGACGAGAATGCGGGTCTTGTCCGACGCCACGCGCGCGAACCGCGCCCGAAGCATGTCCATCTGATCATGGTTGATTCGCCCGTCCTTGATCGTCAGCGACCGTGCGGTGTTGAGACCCAGGATCGCGACTTCCCCATCCTCGTAAAAGGGGCATAATTCATTACTGATATAGCGCTTGTAGCGCGCCAGCGGCCGGGTGAAGCGGCGCACCAGATCATAGAGCGGCACGTCATGATTGCCCGGAATGACCAGTATATTGAGGCCCGCCGCGCGCAGCCGCCCCAGCCAGGCGGCAGCCTCCCGAAACTGCCCGATCCGCGCCCGCTGGGTGAAATCGCCGCTGATGACCGTCAGGTCCGGGCGCCGCTCCTCCAGCCAGGCGGTGGCGGCGTCGACGATCTTCTGATCATGCGCGCCGAAATGAATATCGGAGAGGTGAGCGATGCGAGCCATGGGGACGTAACGAATCCATGGCCCATGGTTTCCGATGGACCCGAAATCGCGCGCGCGGAGTTATTGCGGCATGGAAACGACATCTCTCCCCAAAAGCGCCGTCCTTGTCGTCAACGCGCATAGCCGGCGCGGGCAAGACCTGTTCGGGCAGGCCAGGGCGAAACTGGAGGCCGCCGGCGTCCGCCTGATCGCCGCCCATGCGGTGGAAGACCCGGAGCAGATGGCCGCGACCGTGCGCGACGCGGTGAACAGCGGCGCGCCGATGGTGATCGTGGGCGGAGGCGACGGCTCCATGTCGGGCACGGTGGACGAGCTTGTCGGCAAGGACTGCGTGTTCGGGGTGCTGCCGCTCGGCACCGCCAACAGCTTCGCCCGGACGCTGGGCCTGCCGCTCGATCTGGACGGCGCGGTGCAGGCGATCGCGACCGGCAGGCGCCGCCGCGTCGACCTCGGCATGATCGGGCGCGACTATTTCGTGAATGCCGCCTCGCTCGGCCTCTCCCCCATGATCGGACGAACCGTGCCGCACAAGCTCAAACGCTATCTGGGCCGGATCGGCTATCTGATGTGGGCGGTCAAATGCTCGGTAGGGTTTCGCGCCTTTCGCCTGACGATCGACGATGGCGTGAAGGAACGGCGGATGTGGTCGACCGAAGTGCGCATCCTGAACGGTCCCTATCATGGCGGGGTCGAACTGTCGGACCGTGCCGATGTCGATACCGGCGAAATCGCGATCCAGGCGGTGGTCGGCCGCAGCAAGCCGCGCCTCGCCTGGGATTGGTACGCCAAATTCTTCAAGCTGCGCGACCGCGACGCGCATACCGAGGAATATCATGGCAAGTCGTTCCGTATCGACACGAAGCCGCGCCAGCGCATCTCGATCGACGGCGAAGTGCTGGCAAAGACCCCGGTGACGGTGAAGATCGCGGCGGGCGCGGTCGAGGTGGCGGTGCCGGGGGACAGTTAGCGTCTCCCATAGCACCTTATAGCAGGATGACTTTTGTTTGAATCGTCATTGCGAGCGCAGCGAAGCAATCCAATGTCACCCCCTATGGATTGCTTCGCTGCGCTCGCAATGACGAGGTAAGTCGACCTGATGTCATCCGACTCTAGCCGTCACGCCCGCGTAGGCGGGGGTCCATCTCCGGGCCTTGCACCATTCGATATGGCAGGAGATGGATTCCCGCCTGCGCGGGAATGACGATATATATTATAAAGTGCTCTACAGCGCCTTCTCGTATATCTGGTAGATCTTGTTCACCTTGCTGTCGATGGCGTCGGCGATGGCGTTCATGCCCTGATTGTCGTCCAGCACCCAACCGATCTCGCCCCGGGTCGATCCATAGTGGGCGGTCGCGCTGCGGCGGATATATTCGATCATCATGAAGGCCAGCTGGCTCGCCATGCGCGAGCCTTGCAACCGTTGCACCACGCCCATCAGCGGCACGCGCATGGTCCGGCAATTGGGCTTTTTCAGCCATTTGAGCAGCCTGATCCAGCCGAAGGGGAGCAACGATCCGTTGAGCGGCTTGATCGTTTCATTGAGGTCGGGCAGCGTCATCATGAAGGCGACCGGCTCGCCATCCAGTTCGGCGATCATGATCAGATCCTCGAACACGATCGGCTTCAGCTTCTTGCCGGTATGGGCGACTTCCTCGTCGGTGATCGGCACGAAGCCCCAGTTATTGCCCCAGGCGTCGTTCAGGATCGCCAGGATGATCGCGGCTTCCTGGTCGAACTTCGACTTGTCGACCTTGCGGATGCGGATGCGGCCGTTCTTCTCGCCGGACTGGACGATACGCTCGATCAGCGGCGGGAATTTCTGCGTGATGTCCAGTTCATAGGTTTTGAGCTGCTTGACCGGCGCATAGCCCGCACCCTCGATCATCGCCTGATAGGCGGGGCTGTTATGCCCCATCATCACCGTCGGCGGATGATCATGCCCCTGGATCAGCAGGCCCGGCTCTTCCCAGATGGACAGCGAGATCGGCCCGAGCACGCGGGTCATGCCCTTCCTGCGCAGCCAGTCCTCGGCCGCCCCGATCAGTGCCCGGCCGACCGCCGCATCCTCCGCCTCGAACAGGCCGAAATTGCCGGTGCCCGGTCCCATGCCCTGCTCGACCGGCTGCTGGAGCGCGAGATGATCGATATGGGCGGAAATACGGCCCACGACCTTGCCGCCGCGCCGCGCGAGGAAATATTGCGCCTCGGCATGGCCGAAAAAGGGGTTCTTCCCCGGCGTCAGCAATTCCTTCACCTCCCCCTTCAGCGGCGGAACCCAGTTGGGATCATTGGCATAGAGCCGCCAGGGCAGGTCGATGAAGGCCTTGAGGTCCGCCCGGCTGGGAATGGGGCCGGAAACGGGAGTGATGACCAGATCATTATGCGCCACGGATGCCGCCCTTGAGGAAAAATGGAGTGCGGTGCAGTTCGGCGCTTGTTCGCACAATGTCAATCACGCGCAGGAAGCCGGGGCACAGATTGGCGGAATGTCACGGTGCTGCCATGATATCAGCGCATTTGGCGGCTAGGACCGGCCGCATGACAGTGCATGATCCCATAAATGCCGCCGCGCAGCGGGCGCGGGCGGCGATCCCCGACGACACCGCCATGCTGCGCGCTGCGGCGGACATGGCGCGCGAATATGCGGTGGCCAATCCGCGCATCTACTGGCCCGACATGCTGGCCTCCGCCGTCATCGGCTGGGCCGCGCTGGCCGGCGCGATCCTTGTCGACACTATGGCGGTGGCGCTCGCCTGCGGCATCGTGGCGATGCTGGCGCTCTATCGCGCGGCCAGCTTCATCCATGAACTGACCCATATCCGCAAGGGCGCCCTGCCCGGCTTTCGCCTGGGCTGGAACCTGATCGTCGGCGTGCCGCTGATGATTCCGTCCTTCCTATATGAGGGCGTCCATACCCAGCATCATGCCCGCACCCGCTATGGCACGGCGGACGACCCCGAATATCTGCCGCTGGCGCTGATGAAGCCCTGGTCGCTGCCGCTGTTCATCATCGTCGCCGCGCTGGCGCCCGTCGGCCTCATCCTGCGCTTCGGCCTGCTGACGCCGCTGTCGCTGCTGATCCCGGCGCTGCGCGGCAAGGTGGTGGCGGAATTTTCCGCCCTGTCGATCAATCCCGCCTATCGCCGCCGCCCGCCCGAGGGTGAGTTTGCGCGCCAATGGGCGTGGCAGGAAGCGGGGGCGAGCCTGTTCGCGCTGGCGCTGGTCGGCAGCGTCTTCGCCTTCGGCTGGAAGCCGCTGCTCGTCTATATGGCCGTCCATTCGGCGATGACCGTCATCAACCAGCTGCGCACGCTGGTCGCGCATCTCTGGGAGAATGAGGGCGAGGCGATGACCGTGACGGCGCAATATCTGGACTCGGTCAATGTGCCACCGCCCGGCACCCTGCCCGCGCTCTGGGCGCCGGTGGGGCTGCGCTACCATGCGCTGCACCATCTGCTGCCCAGCGTGCCCTATCACGCCTTGGGCAAGGCCCATGCGCGGCTGATGGCGACGCTCGACATGGACTCGCCCTATCGCAAGGGCAACTACACGGGGATGATGCCGCTGGTCGGCAAGATCGCCCGCAGCACCATGACGGCGCGCTGACCACCAATATCGAGCGGTAGCCGGAGCATCGCGCGATGTGACCGTAAAATGCACCCCGCTCGATTATTTTTCAGTTGCAGCTTGAAACCGTGGAAGGCGCGCCCATATCACGGCTGTCCCGGTCACTTTCCCCTCCCCCCCTGAGGATCGGGACGCCCCCTATGAACGCCCTGGCGACACCCCTTGGTCGCCGGGGCGTTTTTCTTTGGGGATGTCTTGTTTTCTGTGATTTAGCCTCGCTGGCCTTGGCCCCCTAGTGGTCCGATTCTGACATTCGACACCGCTTGAGGCCATGTCCCACATGAATGTCAGAATCTATTCGGACCACTAGAAATATTTGATTCTAGTGGATTTTACGATTTTGACATTTGCAGACCCATCCCAACCGCCAGGGGATGCAAATGTCAAAATCAATCCACTAGTCGTCAGATGATGCCATCAGACTTGGAAACACTCACTCCTCCGTGCGGAACAGCACGGTTTCACCGACGAGCAGGAACAGGAAGAAAGGCGCCCAGGCGGCCAGGACCGGCGGATAGGCGCCCAGATTGCCCATGGCGAGCGAGAAATTGTCGGCCACGAAATAGGCGAAGCCCAGCGCCATCCCCATCACCGCGCGCAGGAAAAGCTGGCCCGATCGCGCAAGGCCGAAGGCCGCCACCGATCCCAAGATCGGCATCAGCAGCGCGGACAAAGGACCGGACAGCTTGTGCCACAGGCTCCCCTCCAGTTCCGCCGTCGGCCGGCCCGCATCGTGCAGGTCGGAAATCGCCGCCTCCAGTTCGCGGAAGGTTAGTCCGTCGGGATCGACCTTGGCCAGGGTGAACTGGTCGGGGCGGATGTCGCGGCCGAACCGGACCGTGCCGACATCGCGCACGGTGCCGCGCGCCACGTCGAACTGGCGCGCGCCTTCCAGCACCCAGCTCTTCGACGCGACATCATAATGGCCCCTGGGCGCCTGGACGATGGTGGTCAGGCTGTTGTTGACGCGGTTGTAGATCTGCACCTTGCGCAATTGCACCGCCGTACCGCGCCCCGCGACGATCGCGGCGTTGACCAGATTATTGCCGTCGCGCACCCAGGGATTGGTCTTGATCCCGCTGTCGGGCGGGATCGGACCATAATCCACCGCTTCCCAGGCGCTCAGCGCCGCGGTCGAGCGGGCGACGATACGTTCGTTGAAGACGAAGCTGATCGCCGACACGCCCAGCGCCGCCACGACCAGCGGCGCCAATATCTGGTGCGCCGACAGCCCCGCCGCCTTCATCGAGATGATCTCGCTGTTCTGGTTCAGCGTCGCCAGCATGACCAGCGTGCCCAGCAGCACCGAAAAGGGCAGGAACCGCGCGACGATCTGCGGCGCGCGCAGCCCGACATAGTGCCAGAGCTGCGGATCGCCATTGCCCGGATAGGCGAGGATGTCGCCCGAATTGCCGAGCAGGTCGAGCGTCTGGAGCACGACCACCAGCAGCGCCAGCACCGCGAAGGTGCGGGTCAGGAACAGCCGGATCATGTAGAGACTGATCTGGCGCGACGGGAAGAAATCGAGATTCATGGGGTCAGACGGCTCCTTCCGCTTCCGCCGAGCTGCGCCGCCGCCCGAAGCGCAGCAGGCGCGCGACCTGCTTGCCGAGCTTGGCGAAGGCATATTCGAGCGCGGCGATCGGCTGGCCGCCGGGGCGATGCGCGATCACATGATACATCCACAGGACCAGGCCCGAAGCGAGCAGGAACGGCCCCCAGAGCGCGATGATCGGGTCGATCCTGCCCAGCGCGCCCACGCTTTCGCCATATTGGTTGATCTTGTGATAGGTCACGATGAAGACAATCGACAGGAACACGCCCAGCGCCGATGTCGATCGCTTGGGCGGAATGGCGAAGGCCAGCGCCGCCAGCGGCAGCAGCAGCATGAACACCACCTCGACCATGCGGAAATGGAAATTGGCGCGCACCTCATTGCGCAGCTTGTCGGGCGTCGCGTGATTCTTGCCGATCACCACCAGTTCGGGGATCGTCTTTTCCCGATCGACGTCGCGCCCGCGAAACGCCTCGATCTGGGGCAGGTCGATCGGCAGGTCATGGCTGGAAAAGGACAGAATACGCGGTGTCTTATATTTGGGCGCGTCGTTCACCAGCACGCCGTCGCGCAAGCGGAAGATGATGGTGTCCGGGTCGTCCGTCGCCAGGAACCGGCCCTGCGCCGCCGTCACCGCGACCGACTGGCCGTCGCGGTTCACCGCGCGCACGAAAATGCCTTGCAGGTTGCGCCCTTCGTCCATGCTGCGTTCGATCCGCAGCGTCATCCGCTTGCCCAATGTGGTGAACTCGCCGACCTTGATCGACGCGCCCAGCGCGCCCGAGCGCAGTTCGAAGCGCAGCGCCTCATAGGCATGGCGCGAGAGCGGCTGGACGAAGCCGACAATGCCGAAATTGATCAGCGCCAGCGCGATCGCATACATATAGGGCACGCGCAGCAGCCGGCCGTAGGACAGGCCCACCGCGCGCATCACGTCCAGTTCCGACGATGTCGCCAGCTTGCGGAAGGCGAGCAATATGCCGAGCATCAGCCCGATCGGAATGCCGAGCGAGAGATATTCGGGCAGCATATTGGCGAGCATCCGCCACACGACGCTGACCGGCCCCCCTTCCGCCGCGACGAAATCAAACAGGCTGAGCATCTTGTCGAGCACCAGCAGCATCGCGGCGATCACGAGCGTGGCGAGCAACGGCACGGCGATCAGGCGGGCGAGATAACGGTCGGTGGCGGTCAGCATTCTCTAAGTCGTCGTCCCATCACCATGTTTTGGCCGCAAACCCATCTCATATGCGAGTCAGGTAAAATTGCGGGGCGAACAGGGGCTCGCCGTCCGGTCCATTCGGACGGCTATAGCTTCCAGGAGTCTGATGGTCATGTTGAAAGTTGCACTGGGTCTGATGTCGGTAGCCGCGCTGGTCGCGGGCGTCCCGGCGCTGGCCCATGGGCAGGAAATCGCCAACGACATGGAGCGCTGCGGCGCCGGAGCCAAGGGCCCGGCAGTGCTGGTCGACGTGCGCGGCTTTGCCGGCGCGACCGGAAAAGTGCGTGTCCAATCCTATCCGGGCACCCGGGAAGCCTGGCTGGCGAAGGGCGAATGGCTCAATCGAATCGATATTCCGGTCAAGCCCGCCAACGGCGCGATGCACTTTTGCGTGCCGGTGCCGCAGCCGGGCAGATATGGCATCGCCGTGCGCCACGACCGTGACGGCAACGGCAAGACCGACATTTCGCGCGATGGCGGCGGCTTTTCCAACAATCCGTCGATCAGCATCTTCAACCTGGGCAAGCCGGGTGTGGACAAGGCCGCCTTCTATGCCGGCCCCGGCGTGACGAAAATCACGATCAACCTCAAATATATGTGATCCAAAACCATGGTCTGCGTCGCGCTATTGTCCAATCCCAAGTCCACGGGCAACCGGCAGACGCTTCCGCGCGTGCGCAGCTATTGCGCCAGCAATCCCGACATCTTCCATTATGAGGTGGAGCATGTCGACCAGATCGGCCGGGCGTTCCAGACCATCGCCCGCGTCGATCCGACCGTCATCGTCATCAATGGCGGCGACGGCACGGTGCAGGCGTCGCTGACCGAACTCTATCAGGGCGAGCATTTCAAGGGCCGGGTGCCGCCGATCGCGGTGCTGCCCAATGGCAAGACCAACCTGATCGCGCTCGACCTCGGCATCCATGGCGATCCGATCAAGGCGCTGGAGCGGATCGTCCAGATCGCCAAGTCGGGCGTCGACGACCATGTCGTGGCGCGCGAACTGATCGCCCTGTCCGATGGCGAGGCGGAAAGCCGGCCGGTGCTGGGCATGTTCCTGGGCGGCGCGGGCCTTGCCGATTACATGCTCTATTGCCGCAACCAGATCTATCCGCTGGGCCTGTCCAATGGCCTCAGCCATGTCATCACCGCTCTGGCGGTGATCGTGTCGCTGCTGTTCGGCATCCGCGCCCGCTTCCTGCCGCCGTCGAGCAAGCCGGTCAGCATCTCGCTGATCCGCGAAGGCCAGTTGGCCGGGCGCTTTTCCGTGCTGATCGTCACCACGCTGGAGCGGCTGCTGCTGGGCGTGCAGCCGGGCGACAGCCGGCGCGGCAACATGAAGCTGATGGCGGTGGACCAGAGCCTGCCCGCTTTGCTGCGCCTGCTGTGGGGCAGCATCTTCAAGCGCGTGGGCAAGCACAAGTTGCAGGGCATCCACCTGGAACAGGGCGACATCATCCGCATCGAGGGCGACCAAAGCAGCGTCATCCTGGACGGCGAACTGTTCGAAGCGTCGAAGGGCAAGCCGATCGTGCTGCGCTCGACCGAGCCAGTGCCCTTCCTGCGGCTGGCGGCGTAAAGGCGAGCCTCTCCGGCTCGGCGCGCTGACGGCTTCAGGTGGAAACAGGCCATTCCCCTCCCGCTTGCGGGAGGGGCAGCGAGACTTAATGACCCCGGTCTTGTGCCGGGGGAATTTAGTCGCAGCGGGGTGGGCTATTGCCGCGTTGCGCTGAGCCCACCCCCAGTGGTCCGATTCTGACATTCGACACCGCTTGAGGCCATGTCCCACACGAATGTCAGAATCTATTCGGACCACTAGAAATATTTGATTCTAGTGGATTTTACGATTTTGACATTTGCAGACCCATCCCAACCGCCAGGGGATGCAAATGTCAAAATCAATCCACTAGCCCCCTCCCGCCAGCGGGAGGGGGAGCATGTCCACTCCTGGCCGCCGCCCGCCCTCTCCCCATATCCGCTCAAGCCGGAAAGGCCGGCGCGGCCAGGGCGCGGGCGTGGTCGCGGATGCCTGACGGCCAGTCTTCCGACAGCGAAATATACAATCTCTCGTCCTTCGCGTAGAGGGCGCGGATCGCGGCTTCATAGCCGAGCCGGTCGCCCGCCATGGCGGTGACGAAATGATAGGCCGCATCCATCGCCGCGCGCGGGCTGGGCGTGTCGGCGCTGGCCTTCCTCGCCGTTTCCACCAGGCGCCGCAATGTCGCAGACGCGCCGCCGGGCTGCGCCGCCAGCCAGTCCCAATGGCGCGGCAGCAATGTCACCTCGCGCGGCTGGACGCCCAGTTTCGGGCGCCCCCTGCCCCGTGGCGCTTCTTCCGTGGGGCCGCGCAGGTCGATGTCGACCTGCCGTCCCGTGCTGTCGTCGAACAGCAGGATATTCTGCGCGTCGTCACCGACGGCGCGCAATGCCTCCCGCATTTCATCCTCATCGCCGGTGGCGATCCACAGGTCGCCCGCAAAAGCCGTGAAAGTCCGTTCCATACCGAATCTCCTTCGGCATGGTTATTATTACCCGGATTTTATTGAGTCAATATTGCCCGGATAAAATTAGGCCGGGCGCAGCTCCACCCAGGTCGGCGCATGGTCGCTCGCCTTTTCCCGGCCGCGAAACGCCTTGTCGACCTGCGCGTCGATCAGCCGGTCGGCGGCGGCCGGGCTGAGCAGCAGATGGTCGATGCGGAAGCCCGCGTCGCGCGGCCAGGCGTTCATCTGATAGTCCCAGAAGGTCCAGACGCCCCCCGCCGGATGGCGGCTGAGGATCGCGTCGGTCCAGCCGTCACCCAGCAAGCGGCGATAGGCGGCGCGGCTTTCGGGCTGCATCAGCGCGTCGTCGGCCATCGCCTTGACCGAATAGACGTCCACGTCGCGCGGGATGACATTATAGTCGCCGGCCAGGATCGCGGGAACTTCTTCCGCCCAGATTTCGGCGGCGCGGGCACGAAGACGCTTCATCCAGCGCAGCTTGTAATCGAATTTCGGGCCGGGTTGCGGATTGCCGTTGGGCAGGTAGATGCTGGCGACGCGCACGCCCTTCACATCGGCCTCCAGATAGCGGCTATGCTCGTCCTCGACCTCGCCCTCCAGCCCGCGCCGCACTTCGACCGGACTTTCGCCGCGCGCGAGAATGGCCACGCCGTTGAACCCCTTCTGCCCGTGCCAGATCACGCCATAGCCGGCCGCCTCGATATCCTTGACCGGGAAGGTGTCGTCGCTGGTCTTGATTTCCTGAAGGCAGGCGATGTCGGGGCGCGTTTCGTCCAGCCATTCCAGCAAGCGCGGCAGGCGCGCCTTGATGCCGTTGATGTTGAAGGTGGCGATGCGCATGGAGGATCTCTCTTCGATTGGGATGCAGCCCTCTTGAAGAAAGAAAGGGGCTTCGACAAGCTCAGCCCGAACGGGAAGGATTTATACCGAAAAACTCGTGCCGCAACCGCAGCCGGCGGTGGCGTTGGGGTTCGTCACCTTGAACGCCTGCCCGCCCAGATCCGACACGAAATCCACGGCAGAGCCGCGCACCAGGTCGATGCTGACATCGTCCACCACCAGCGTCACGCCGTCGCGCTCGACCGACAGATCCTCCGCCTCGATCGCATCGGCGAGGCCAAAGCGATATTGGAAGCCCGAACAGCCGCCCCCTTCCACCGACAGGCGGAGGATGGCGGGCTTGCCCTGCTTGGCGGCGATGGCCGCGACGCGCGCGGCGGCGGAAGGGGTGAGGTCGATGTCGGCCATGATGTCCGTTAGATAGGATTTCCAGCGCAGCCCGACAAGCCGCTGCCTTGAACATGATTGCGAGCGCAGCGATGCCATGGATTGCTTCGCTGCGCTCGCAATGACGATCGAATGATTATATGCCAGCGATCAGTCGGCGGCCTTTTCCTGCGCCTTGGTCGGGCCGCCCATGGCGACCGGCGGCTTGCTGTTCATCGCCACCAGATAGTCGGGACCGGCGACGAAGGGGATGGGGTTGATCGCCGCGCCGTCGACGCGGACTTCATAATGAAGATGGCTGCCGGTCGAACGACCGGTCGAGCCCATCAGGCCGATCAGCTGGCCGCGCTTCACATAGGAGTTGGCGGCGACGAGCAGCTTCGACATATGGCCATAGCGGGTTTCCATGCCGCCGCCATGGGTGATCTGGACCAGATTGCCATAGCCGCTGGCCCAACCGGCGCGGCTGACGACGCCGTCGGCCGTCGCGTAGATGGGGGTGCCGATCGGGCCGGGAATGTCGATGCCCTTATGCATCCGCGCGCCGCCGTTGAACGGGTCGGAACGGACGCCGAAATTGGAGGTCAGCGAGAGCTTGGCCACGGGGCGGCCGGACGGGATATAGGCCGACGCCTTGGGCGTGCCGTCGAGGCGCTGGAGGCTGGCGAACAGGTCGGAGAAAGCGAGATCGGTCTTGGCGGCCTGGGCCGCGGTCGCGGGCACGTCGCCATAGGGATCGTCATCGTCCGTCGAAGCCTGGACCGGGGCGGCGGCGCAGAGCGCGCCAGCGATGCCGATGGCTCCAAAAATTTTCAGAAATTTCGGCGCGGACTGGAACTTTTGCGATCCACGCGCATTGATCGTGTGAAGAACCGACATGCAAACCCCGACTTGACCACCGGAGGCCTGTGCCTTTCGGTGCTTCCCGTGTTTTATATTTGGCGACCTAAAATCGCCCCCGCTGATGTGCACAGTGCGCATCCCGGATCAGGTTGCAAGCGGCGCGTAAAATTCTTCGGTCAAACCGGCCTGCCGACGCGCCGAGTCGTTGAACGGCGGCTTAACACCGCCACGAAAATACTGTTTCACAAGCATTTGGTAATGATTGGCGGGGTCCACGCCCAGGCCATTCGTCGCCCAGGCGAACCATTTTGTCCCCGCCGAAACATGACGAATCTCGTCCGCCATGATCCGCCGCAGCATCCGGCCGGACGTCATATCGCCCACCCCTTCGAACCGTTCCACCGTCGCCGGGGTGATGTCGAGCGCGCGCGCCTCCAGCACCATCGGCACGATGGCGAGCCGGGCGAGCGCGTCGCCCGCCGTCTCCTCCGCCGCCTGCCACAGCCCGTCATGGGCGGGCAAAGCGCCATAATGGCTGCCGCCCTGGCGCAGCCGCCGGTCGAGCAGCGCGAAATGCATCGCCTCCTCCGCCCCCACCTGCATCCACTGGTCGGTGAACGCCGTCGGGAACGCGCCGCCGAAGCGGCCGATCAGGTCGAAGGCGAGGTCGATCGCGACAAATTCGATATGGGCGAGCGCATGGAGCATGGCGATGCGCGACCGGTCCGATCCGATCTTGCCGCGCTTGGGCATCCTGTTCGGCGGCAGCAGTTCGGGCGCGGCGGGACGCGCGGGCCGGTCCGGCATCGCGGCGTCGAAGCGGTGCGCCAGACGCCCCATCCGCCAGCCCCGCGCCACCGCGCGGGCCGCCATCAGCTTGGCATGGGGATCAGGCGTCAGCAGCACATGGGCGCAGGCTGCGCCCACGGATCTGATCGAAACCGGCAGGGTCAAAGCGCTTGCACCGCCTCCAGCACCTCGGCGGCGTGGCCCTTCACCTTGACCTTGGGCCAGACGCGCAGGATCGTTCCATCCCCGCCGACCAGGAAGGTCGCCCGCTCTATCCCCATATATTTGCGGCCATAGAGCGATTTTTCGACCCAGGTGCCGAACGCTTCGCAGGCCGCGCCCGGCTCGTCGGAGGCGAGGATCACGGACAGGCCGTATTTTTCCGCGAACTTCCTGAGTTTGGCCGGCTTGTCCTTCGATATGCCGATGACCGGCACCCCGGCGGCGGCATAGGCGTCGGCCAGCGCGGTGAAATCCTTCGCCTCGTTGGTGCAGCCGGGCGTATCCGCCTTGGGATAGAAATAGACGACCAGCGGCTTGCCGCGATAGGCTTCCAGCGTGAAGTCCGTGCCGTCGCTATCCTTGAGCGCCACCGCCGGGATGGCGTCCCCCTGTTCCAGCATCATCTTTCCTCCTGATAGGGCGCGGCGAGCGCGGCCCAGGCTTCGCCCACGCATATCCGCGCCTTGGCGTAGCTGGCAAGCAGCCCGTCCCAATCCTGCGCCCCGCAGGCGCGGGCGACCAGCGGACGGGTCGCCTCGGGCGGTTCGGTCGATTTGGGGGAGACGAGGCGCGAGACGACCAGATAGCGGGTGATGAGGTCCTGCGCGGCGATCAGCTCGGCGGGCAGATGGCCGGCCGCGACCAGCTCGGCCAGCGCCTCGCCCAGATCGGGGTCGAACGCCATGCCATGGCGGAACTGGGTGACGTGGATCAGGAACTCCAGGTCGACCAGGCCGCCCGGCACCAGCTTGACGTCGAGGTCGCTGGCGGGCGGCTTATGCTTCGCGATGTCGCCGCGCATCTTGACCGCCTGCCGCGCCAGCGCGCCGAAATCGCGCGGCCGCCGCAGCGTTTCGGCGAGCACTGCGTCGATCGCGGCGCGCGCCGGCGCCGATCCGAAGACCGGGCGGGCGCGGGTCAGCGCCAGATGCTCCCAGGTCCAGGCCTCCTCGCGCTGGTAGCGGGCGAAACTGTCGAGGCTGACCGCGAGCAGCCCCTGCGCGCCGGAGGGGCGCAGGCGGGTGTCGACTTCGTAGAGCGGGCCGGAGGCGGTATGGACAGAGAGCGCATTGGTGATGCGCTGGCCGAGGCGGTTGAAATATTGGGTGGCGCCCAGCGGTTTCGGGCCATCGGATTCGGTCGCGAAATCGCCGGTGAAGAGATAGACGAGATCGAGGTCGGAGGCATGGGTCAGAATGCCGCCACCCATGCGGCCGAGCGCCAGGATCAGCAGTTCCCCGCCCGGCACCTTGCCATGGGCGACATCAAACTCGGTGACGGTGGCGCTGGCCAGCGCCTCGATCGCAGCTTCCGCGACGCGGCCATAGCCCCGCCCTGCCTCCAGCGGATCGCCGCCGCGGATGATCTGCGCGCCGATCGCGAAGCGGCGGTCGCCCACGCGCTGACGCACGCGATCGAGCAGCGCCTGATAATCCTCGCCCGGCTCCAGCGCGCCAAGCTGCCGCGCCAGCGGCTCCACCGGCGGCGGCGGGTCGAAGGCGGAGGCGTCGATCAGGCCGTCGAGCAGTTCCGCCCGCCGCCCCAGCGCATCGGCGAGCGTCGGGGCATGGCTCAATATCTCCGCCAGCAGTTCGACCAAGGCCGGGCGGGCGGCGAGCAGCTTGAAGAAATTGATCGCGCTCGGCAGGCGGGCGATCATGTCGTCGAGGCGGTTGAGAGCGCGCGACGGATCGGGCGCCCTGGCCAGCGTGCGCATCAGGCCGGGCAGCAATTCCTCCAGCGCCTCGCGCGAGGGCGCGCTGCGCAGCGCCCGGATGGTGCCGCCGCGCCAGCGGACGATGCGCGCGAGCGGCGTGTCGGGATCGGCAAAGCCCAGCTCGACAAGCTGCTCCTTCAGCCGGTCCTCGTCATGCGAGAGGGAAGCGTCCGCCTTTTCCGGGGAGAGGCGGTCATAGTTGCGGCCGACCCAGTCGACCTCCGGGCGCAGCAGATCGAGCAAGGCCGCGCCGTCGGGCAAACCGTGGAGCCGCGCGACATTGTCGAGGCTGTCGGTCGACTTGGGCAGTTCGTGGGTCTGGCGATCCTCGACCATCTGGAGCCGATGCTCGATGGTGCGAAAGAGGATATAGGCCGCGTCCAGCCGCGCGGCGACATCGGGTTCGATGACATTGGCGGCGGCGAGCGCGCGCAACGCCTCGCGCGTATTGCCCGACCGGAGCGAGGCATTGCGGCCGCCATGAATCAGTTGATGCACCTGCGCGAAAAACTCGACCTCGCGGATGCCGCCGCGCCCGCGCTTCAGGTCATAGCCGGGACCGAAGGCCTGGCCCTGCGCATAATGGTCGCGGATGCGGCGGCTGATGTCGACGATGGCGTCGATCGCCCCGAAATCCAGGCTGCGCCGCCAGACGAAGGGGCGGATCTGGCGCAGGAAATAGTCGCCCAGGCCCAAATCCCCCGCCGCCGGGCGCGCGCGGATGAAGGCGGCCTGCTCCCAGCCCAGAGCGGTGGATTCATAATAGCCGATTGCCGCCTCCACCGGCAGGGCTATGGGGGTGGCTTCGGGCGAGGGGCGCAGGCGCAGGTCGACGCGGAAGACATAGCCGTCGCCGTCGCGCGCGGTCAGCAATTCGCTCATCCGCCGACCGATGCGCACGGCGGCGTCGGCGACATCCTCCCGCTCGCCATGGGGCAGGGTCTTGGGATCGTAGAGCAGGATCGGGTCGATATCCGACGAATAATTGAGTTCGCGGCTGCCATGCTTGCCCAGCGCCAGCACGACGAAGCCGCCATGCGCGGCGTCGGGATAGCGTTCCTGCATCGCCGCCGCCAGCGCCTCCTCCAGCGCCTGGTCGGCGAAGTCGGACAGGGTGCGGGTGACGCGATCCATGTCCCAGGCCCCGGCCAGATCGGCCGCCGCCACCGCCAGCGCGATCGCCCCGCGCCGCCGCCGCAGCGACCGGGCGACGCCGTCGTCCGGGCTGCCGGCCGCCTGCGCCGCCGCCAGCGCCGCGTCGAAATCGCTGGCCGCCAGCCGTTCGGTCACGGTCGGGAAACGGTCCAGCGCGCGCGCCAGAAAGGGCGAATGCGCCCGGATGCGCGCCTCGGTTTCCTGCCAGTTGCTCACCATCGTCTCTCCTTGTCCCGCGGCCTATCGCGCGGGGATGCGACGAACGCCAGAAACTTTTGAGCCACATGACCGTTAGGCAAGATATGGAAATGCAGCGCAAACTCTTTGGCCGGTCGGCCGCAGGACGGAATGGCGATCGCACGCGCATCGTCACCGTCGGTCTGCCCACGCCTTATGAAGGGGTCGGCAATGCGCTGCGCGCCACCTATGCGCCGCGGCGGGATTCAATCCCCGACGACATGATGGCGCTGCTGATGAAGCTGGATCGCTGCTAAAGCGATTTCAAGTCGGATGGAACATCTGACGACTCGGAGCCGAAGGTCAGCGTAGCTAAATCGCGGAAAACAAAAGAAAATAGATCCTGTTCCGGTTCAATCCAATCGGAACAGGCGCTGGAGCGGGAAGGGCTTTCTTTACCAGTTTCTGCGAGGAGTCACGCCAGACCAGCAGCAGGAAAGCCCGCCGTCCGATGCTTTATCGCACCTTCGCCATCGCCACGCTGATCGCGGCGCCACTGCTTGTGCTTGCCGTCCAGACCTTCCTGCCCAAGCCGCCCGCGCCCGTCGATCGGCCGGAGCCTGCCACGGAAGCGCCGCCGTCCGTCCCGCCGCCGCCCGTCCCCGTGCCGGTCGCGCCGCCCGTCGCCCCGCCGAACCCATCGGCCATCAGCGACGCGGGCAGGCCCATGATGACGCCCGGACAGGGGCTCCCGGAAGCGCCCCCCGTCCCCGACGCCGGGTCAGGCTACGACCCCGATACCGCGCCGCCCGGATCGCCGAACGCGGAGAAATGACGGTCAGATCGCGCCGTTGAACGTATCGCACTGGGCGGGATTGCCGGTCGACAGACCCTTGCGCAGCCACTCCATCCGTTCGGCGCTGGTGCCATGGGTGAAGCTTTCCGGCACCGGCCGGCGGCCCGCCGCCTTCTGGAGCGTATCGTCGCCGATCGCTTCGGCCGCGCGCATCCCTTCCTCCAGGTCGCCCGGCTCCATCAGATTGGTGTCGCGCGCCGCCCAGACCCCGGCATAGCAATCGGCTTGCAACTCCATCTTCACCTGAAGCGCGTTGCCCTCCGCCTCCGACGCGCGCTGCTGCGCCTTGCGGATACGATCCGCCTCGCCGGTGATGGTCTGGATATGATGGCCGACCTCATGCGCGATGATATAGCCGATCGGGAAGTCGCCCGGCGCGTTGAAGCGGCTTTCCATCTCGCGGAAGAAATCGGTGTCGAGATAGATGCGCTGGTCGGCCGGGCAGTAGAAAGGCCCCATGGCCGATTGCGCCGCGCCGCAGCCGGATTGACCGTTCTGGCTGTAGAAGACGAGCGTTGGCGGCGGATATTGCTGGCCTTCGGCCTTGAAGATGTCGGTCCAGCGTCGCTCGGTCGATCCCAGCACCTTGAGCGACACGCGCTGCACGTCGGTCAGTTCATTGGCGGACGGCCGCTCGTTCTGCACCGGCGCCTGCTGCCCGCCGCCGCCGATCAGGCTGAGCGGGTTCATGCCCATGACGACCATGATGATGAGGACGACGACGATGCCGCCACAACCGAAGCGGCTGCCGATCAGGGGCAGCAACATGCCAAGGCCGCCGCCCAGCCCGCCGCCGCCGAAACCGCCGCCACGCCCTTCCTGCACCTCGTAATGGCTGCTTTCCTGTTCGTCGTCGAGCCGCATCGCGCCCTCCCTTTGCTTTTCGTTTCATTGCCTACGCGATTCAATCGGAACGGGAAACCGTCCGCGCACATCATGGTTGCGACGGATCGTGATTTGTTACGAGACATTAAGTTGGAATGCCCGCCGCAAAGACTATATTGCACCGCGACATGGCAGATATCGAACCCACGCGCTCCCGCGCGCCACACGATGCGAAACCCCTGCGCCGCGCAAGGACGCCGCTCGCCCTTCCCCGTGAAATCGCCCTGCTGCTGCAAGGCGGCGGCGCGCTCGGCTCCTTCCAGTCGGGCGTCTATGAGCATCTGGACGAGCTGGGCATCGACGTCACCTGGGTCGCGGGCATCTCCATCGGGGCGGTCAATGCCGCGATCATCGCCGGCAATCTGCCGCATCGCCGCATCAGCCGGCTGAAAAAATTCTGGTATACCGTGTCGGGCGGTATGCCCAATGTCATCCTGCCCGAAATCGACCATATTCGCGAAGCGGCGCATCTGGGCGCGGCGGGCGTGGTCGCCACCTTCGGCGTGCCGGGCATGTTCCGCCCGCGCCTCTGGCCCGCCCCGCTGATGCCCGAAGGAACGCCGGGCGCGATCAGCTTCTATGACAGCGCCCCGCTCAAGGACACGCTGGACGCCTGTGTCGACTGGGATCTGTTGAACGACGGGCCGGTGCGGCTCTCGGTCGGCGCGGTCGACGTGGAAACGGGCAATTTCGCCTATTGGGACACGCGCGGCCCCGGCGGCAACACGCGGATCGACGCGCGCCACATCATGGCGTCGGGCGCGTTACCTCCCGGCCTGCCGCCGATCGAGATTGACGGGCGCTGGTATTGGGACGGGGGCATCGTGTCCAACACGCCGCTCGCCCATGTGCTGACCCATCAGACCGAGGATATGCTGGTCTTCCAGGTCGACCTGTTTCCGGCCGAAGGGCCGATGCCGCGCCAGATGACCGACGTCTATTCGCGGATGAAGGACATTCAGTATAGCAGCCGCACCCGCCAGGTGACGGACCAGTATCTGCGCCTGCGCCGCGAACATGGCGCGATCAAGGCGCTGCTCGACAAGCTGCCGCCCGAATTGCAGGACGCATCGGAAGCACAGGCGCTGCGCCAGTGCCTGGACCAGGGATCGGTCAACATCGTCCACCTGATCTATCGATCGCGCGCCTGGGAAAGCGGGGCGAAGGACTTCGAATTTTCCCGCTCGACCATGCTCGACCATTGGAGCCAGGGCCGCGAGGCGGTGGAGGAAGTGATGCACAAGGGCGACCTGATCGCCCGCAACATCCTCGACGGCAAGAGCGCAACCTTCGACCTAGACGAAGCCGACCATCTGAAGGAGAAAAAGGCATGAGCAAGTCCCTCGCTGGCAAGACCGCGCTGATCACCGGATCGACCTCGGGCATTGGCCTTGCCTATGCCAAGGCGCTGGCGGGCGAAGGCGCCAATGTCGTGATCAACGGCTTCGGCGACGCGGACGCGATCGAGAAGGAACGGGTCGGGCTGGAGGCGCTGAGCGGCGCCAAGGCGCTCTATTCGGGCCATGACCTGACCAAGGTCGACCAGATCGAGGCGATGATGAAGGACGCGGCCACCGCGTTCGGCGGCGTCGACATCCTGATCAACAATGCCGGGATGCAGCATGTCGCCCCGGTCGAGGATTTCCCGCTCGACAAATGGGATCTCATCATCGCGCTGAACCTCAACGCCGCCTTCCACACCACCCGGCTCGCCCTTCCCCACATGAAGGAAAAGAAATGGGGGCGGATCATCCAGACCGCGTCGGCCCATTCGCTGGTCGCCTCCCCCTTCAAGAGCGCCTATGTGACCGCCAAGCATGGCCTCAACGGCTTCACCAAGACGGTGGCGCTGGAAGTCGCGACCTTCGGCATCACCGCCAACTGCATCTCGCCGGGCTATGTCTGGACCCCGCTGGTGGAAAACCAGATTCCCGACACGATGAAGGCGCGGAACATGACCCGCGAGCAGGTGATGAACGATGTGCTGCTGGCCGGGCAGCCGACCAAGCAGTTCGTCACCGCCGAACAGGTCGCCGCGACCGCCCTCTATCTGTGCAGCGACGCCGCGGCGCAGGTGACGGGCGCGAACCTGTCGATCGACGGCGGCTGGACCGCGCAATAGGGGAGGCAAACCCTTGGCTGCCCCGGAGAAGAAGCGCGATGCCGGGGCAAGCCCGGCATGACGAAGCGGGTAAATGGTCGCTAACGACCAGGAGCGGACCTTCATAGCCTCTCCCCTGAAGGGGAGGGGAGAATGAAAAGCCGTCAGTCGCCTAACCACCCCCTTCCCATCATGCTGGCGAAAGTCAGCATCCAGGGTTGTATAGAGCCACTCTGGATCCCGGCCTGCGCCGGGATGACGGAGTTGGGCATGGTCCGTTCCCATCCGCGCGCCCTCCCTACCGCCGCCTGCGCCACAGCGCGCCGTCCTTCAGCACCTCGCGCGCGGCGTTATGGCCCGGCGCGCCGGTCACGCCGCCGCCCGGATGCGTGCCCGCGCCGCACATATAGAGGCCCTTCACCGGCCCGCGATAGGCGCCATGGCCCAGCACCGGGCGCGCCGCCCACATCTGGTCCAGCGTCAGATTGCCGTGCATGATGTCGCCGCCGACCAGCCCGAATTTGCGTTCCAGGTCGAGCGGCGAATGGATCTGGCGCGCGATGACGCTCCCGGCAAAGCCCGGTGCATGGGCCTCGACCGTCGCGATGATGTGATCCGCCGCCGCCTCCCGCTCGTCGTCCCAGTTCCGTCCGTCGGGCAATTGCGGCGCGAATTGCTGGCAGAAGAGGCTGGCCACATGGCACCCCTCCGGCGCAAGGCTGGCGTCTATGGTCGATGGGATCAGCATCTCCACGATCGGCTGCCGCGACCAGCCGTCGCTCTTCGCGTCCATGAACGCCCGGTCCATATAATCCAGCGTCGGCGCGATGATGATGCCCGATTGGTGATGCTCGCCCACGCCCGGCAGGCAGGTGAAGTCGGGCAACGCCGACAGCGCCACATTCATGCGGAACGTCCCCGACCCCGTCTTGAAAGCGCCGATACGTTTGCGGAAATCGGCGGGCAAGTCGGCCGGGGCCATCATCCGCTCATAGAGCAGCTTCGGCCCGACATTGGCGATCACCGTGCGGCCCATCACGTCCTCGCCGCTTTCCAGCGTCACGCCGACGGCACGGCCGCCATCGACCAGCACCGACACGACCGGCGCTTCCAGGCTGATCTCCACGCCCATCGCCGCGACGACCCGCGCCATGATCTGCGTGATCGCACCCATGCCGCCGACACTATGGCCCCAGGCGCCCTTCCTGCCGTTCACCTCGCCGAAGACATGATGCAGCAGCACATAGGCGCTACCCGGCGTGTCGGGCGACGCATAATTGCCGACCACGGCGTCGAAACCGAACGCCGCCTTCACCGCGTCGCTTTCGAACCATGAATCAAGGAAGCTGCGCGCCGATTTGGTGAACAGGTCCAGCACGTCGCGCTGCTGCTCAACGGACAGCCCCGCGACCCGCCGCCCCTGCTTCAGCGCCTCGACGATCATGGTCAGGCCGTCGCCGACATTGGGCGGGGCCTTCAGCACCAGATCGCGCAGCACGTCCGCCACTACCTCCAGCGCGTCATAATAAGACGGCAGCGCCTCGGCGTCCTTCGCGCTATATTTGCGGAACTCCGCCTGCGTCCTGTCCAGCCCGCCGCCCAGCTTCAGATAGCCGCCATCGGGCTGGGGCAGGAAATTGCTGATCGGCCGCTCGATCACGCGATAGCCATGGGCGGCCAGCTTCATGTCACGAATGACCTTGGGATTGAGCAGGCTGACCGTGTAGCTGGCGGTCGAGTTGCGGAAGCCCGGATGGAATTCCTCCGTCACCGCCGCCCCGCCCACGACGGCGCGCCGCTCCAGGATGCGCACCCTGTATCCCGCCCGCGCCAGGTAAAAGGCGCAGACAAGGCCGTTATGCCCGCCCCCGATGATGACGGCATCGTAGGATTTGGTCACAATATGCCCCCCAAAAACCCGTCATTCCCGCGCAGGCGGGAATCCATCTCCGGCCCTAACCCCAGATCCGAGGTTAGGAGATGGATCCCCGCCTGCGCGGGGATGACGATAAACTATTTCATTGGACGACCACCCCGCCCCCGGCGCATGATGCAGCCGCGCCTGCGGGATGACCTGCCGCACCCGTCCGCAAAAATGCCGCAGCGCGACTTCCTGCTCGCTCAGCGGCCCGACGGTGAAGCTGGCCGACGCCATGCCCGCCTGCACCCGCCCGACCAGTTCGGTATCCTCGACATTCACCTGCCGGTTGATCCGCCAGTTGAGGTAGCGCGCCGCCTTCATCTCCCGCCGCCATCGTTCAGGCCTGTCGGCGTCGGGCAGGGCGTAGCTGATCTCCCGGATCAGCGTCCGGGTCGGCGACAGCGGCAGCCATTGCATGAAGTCGATCTGGTCGGGATAGACATCAAAGGCGACATTGGGCCAGAGCTTGAAATAGGTCCACAGCCGCTGCCGATCGGCGGGCAGATGCGGCACAGGCGGCAGGAAATGCTGATAGGCCCGCTCGGACAGGTTGGCGGACGGCCGGTCGAGGATCGGTCCCCACATCTTGTCGGCATGGAGCGAGGCTTCGACGCCATAGCCGTCGCCCATCAGCCTTTTCAGCCCCGGATGCGCCACCGCGATATGCAGCCCGTCGGAATAATTGTCGCCGATATTCTTCCAGTTCACCGCGCGCGGCCGCAACGTCACCCGCCCCAGCGCCCGCACCTCGCCAAAGCGATAGGGCGCGACCTCATCGACATAGGGCGCCATCATCTCCGCCACCGACGGCCCGCCATCGTCGACCAGCCGCACGAACAGGAAGCCCTGCCATGTCTCCACCTCGACGGGACTCAGCCCATGATCCGCCAGCGCGAAGGCATCGCCATAGCTGGCCTTCATCGGCACGCCGGTCAGACGCCCGTCCTTCTCATAGGTCCAGCCATGATAGGGGCAGACCAGCTTTTTCGCGCAGCCGCTGGAACCGTCCACGATCCGCGCGCCGCGATGGCGGCAGACATTGGTGAAACCGCGCACCACCCCGTCATCGCCGCGGATGACCACCACACTTTCGCCGATATAGTCGAGCGTGTGGAAATCGCCGGGCTTGGCTATGTCGCTTTCATGGGCGACGATCTGCCAGGACGGGCGGAAGATGCGCTCCACCTCCACGTCGAGAAATTCGGCATCGGCATAGGTCCAGGCCGGCAGGCTCCATCCCGCATCGGGGTCTTCCCCGTCCGATCGCACCTGCTCCACCCCTGTCCGCCCCTCTATGTCCGCCCCTCAATTTTACGTTTGTATAATAGTGGGCGGACGAAAAGTCGATCTAATTGTCCAGGTCGCTGTCCATTTATGCCGTGCGGCCCGGCTCCTCGCCCCAGTCGGCCAGGATGCTGGCCCGGTTCGCTGCTTTCTCCCAGGGGAAGATGAACCAGTCCTTGGTGACGGCCCGGTCGATCGTTTCGGCGCGATATTCCACGCTGGCGGCGGAGCGGAGATTGTCCATCAGCACGGCAAAGCGCAGCACGGCGGCGTCCAGTCCGCCCATCGCATCACGCAACCGGTTGATGGTCCCGCCGCTGTCGTTGATGTCGTCCACGAACAGCATCCGCTCGCCCGCCGCCGCCCGCGCCGCAAGCTCGGCCAGCAGCGCATCGCTGAACGCCGGCAGCTTCGCCGACAGGTCGACCGACAGCATCGGCCGCCCCATGGCATGGCTCAGCCAGGCCGCCGGGGCAAGGCCGCCGCGGCCCACACCGACCAGCCAGTCGGGCCGCCAGCCCGACGCCGCGACGGCATGGGCCAGCGCCTCGATCTGCGCCAGGAAACGGTCCATGTTGATGTCGGTCAGGTTAGGTTCGCTCATCGCCTCATTCCGCCGCCGCCGGTTCCATCCCGGCCGATGACTGCGCGCCATAGCGCCGCGCCAGCCAGGCGCAGGCCATGAGCTGGATCTGGTGGAAGATCATGATCGGCAGCAGGATCGGTCCGACCGCACTCGCCGGGAACAGCACGCCCGCGATCGGCACGCCCGACGCCAGGCTTTTCTTCGACCCGCAAAATTGCAGCACGATCGCATCCTCGCGCGACAGGCCGAGCATCCGTCCCAGCGCCAGGGTAAAAAGCAGGATCAGGAACAGCATCCCGATGCACAGGCCCGCCAGCACCAGCAATTCCGCCTTCGACACTTTGGACCACAGTCCCTCGACCACCGCGGCGGAAAAGGCGGCATAGACCACCAGCAATATCGAACCCCGGTCGACCCGCCCGATCGTCGCCTTGTGCCGCCCGATGAAGCCGCCGATCCATGGCCGCATCAGATGGCCGACGATGAAGGGCAGCAGCAATTGCAGCACGATCCCTTCGACCGAGGACAGGGAGATGAGGCTGCCGCTCCCGCCCCTCTGCATCAGCAGCGCGACCAGCAGCGGCGTCAGGAAAATCCCCAGCAGGTTGGAAAAGGATGCGCTGACCACCGCCGCCGCGACATTGCCCCGTGCGATCGCGGTGAAGGCGATGGAGGATTGCACGGTCGACGGCAGCAGGGTCAGGAACAGCAGCCCCGCCCGCATGTCCGCCGGTACGATGCCGAATCGCCCCACGATGAGGCCGAGAATCGGGAAGGCGACGAAGGTCGTCCCCAGCGTCGCCAGATGCAGTTTCCACGCCCGCGCCCCGCTCCAGATCGCTTCGCGCGACAATTTTGCGCCATGCAGAAAAAAAAGCAGCACGATGCCCGCATCGGCGACAAGGCTCGCGATCCGCGCGCCCTCCCCCCGCGCCGGTAATAGGGACGCTAGGGCGATGGTGGCGATCAGCAGCAGCAGGAACGGATCGAGGGCTTGGCGCAGTCGGTTCATCATCGGCTTCGTCAGGACGGCAGGTTCGAAAGGGGATAGACGCCGCGCAAAGGCTGCGCCAACAATTTCCCCTTGGGTGCAGACAAGGAGAGGCTGAGCGTGAGCGAGCATATAGCGATCATCGACCAAGACGGCGTGATCGAAATCCATATCGACCGTCCCGACAAGAAGAATGCGCTGACGGCGGCCATGTATCGCGCGATGACGGCGGCGCTGGCCGATGCGTCGGCACGGCCGGAGATCGGCGCCGTGCTGATCGCGGGCCGGGGCGACGCCTTTTGCGCGGGCAATGACCTCAAGGACTTCATGGCCGGGCCGGAGGGCGGCGCCGCCGCTTTCGACTTCATCCGCGCCATCGCAGCCTTCGACAAGCCGATCGTCGCCGCGGTGCAGGGGCTGGCGGTGGGCGTCGGCACGACGATGCTGTTCCACTGCGACCTGGTCTATGCCGCGCCCGACGCACGCTTCATCATGCCCTTCGTCAATCTCGGCATCGTGCCGGAGGCCGGCTCCAGCCTGCTCGCGCCCACGACTCTGGGCCATGCCAAGGCGGCGGCGATGCTGTTGCTGGGCGACCCGATGGATGCGCAGAGCGCCGATCGCGCCGGTCTTCTCACCGCGATCGTCCCCGTCGAGGGCCTGCTCGATCATGCCCGCGCCAAGGCCGCCGCACTGATGGCCAAGCCGCCCCAGGCACTGGCCGCCACCCGCCGCCTGATGAAGGGCGATACCACCGCCCTCACCGCGCGGATCGAGGAGGAAGCCCGGCTGTTCCGCGAAACCCTCGCCTCGCCCGAGGCCCAGGAAGCCTTCGCCGCCTTCTTCGAAAAGCGCGCGCCGGTGTTCAGACGGGGCTGAAACAATTTCCATCCGTTTCAGGAAGGTCGGGATAGCGCGCTGGCCCGACCTTCCTGAACCCAGCGGATCAAGACTTAATCATGCTTGAGATCGCGTCCCGCATTCTCCAGCGATTCGCCGACATTCTTCTTGGCCTCGCCCGCCTCGCGCTTGGCGGCGGCTGCCGCATTGTCGGTCGCGGCGCCGACCCTCTCCGCGCCATTGTCGATCGCCCGGCCGGCATCATCCAGCCCATTGTCGATCTTCGCACCGGCGCCGTCGACCGCGTTGGTCAGGTCGTTGCCAATCGCCGAACCGGCATTTGCCAGATTGTCCTGCGCCTTTTCGGAGCAAGCCGACAGGCCGGCGGCCGCCAGAACGGTCAGTCCGGCGAGAAGGGATTTACGCATATAAATGGCTCCTCTTGCCCTTGTCATGGTGCCGTTCAAGCGCAGGAAGCCCCAGAAAGTTTCGCAGCCTCAACCTTTTTCAGCCACGCAGGCCAAACACCATCGACCGATCCGCCTCCGGGATCAGCCCTTCCAGCACGCGCCAGAAACCCGTGACCGACCCCTGCCCCGCCTGCGCATAAGCCGCCGCCATCTTCTCGCGCAGCGCACGGAACAACTCGGCTTCCAGCGCCTTTCCGGCGGGGCTGAGCCGCAGCAATTTCTGTCGCCGGTCGCTGGTTCCGGTCCGCGTCTCGATATAGCCGCGCTCGACGAGGTCGCCCAGCACCCGCCCCAGCGACTGTTTGGTGATGGCCAGCAGCCGCAGCAGATCCTTGACCGTCAGATCGGGCTGGCGCGAGATGAAATAGAGCGCCCGGTGATGCGCCCGGCCCAGCCCCTGCGCCGCCAGCCCCTCATCGATCGACCGGGTGAGCGCCGAATAGCCGAAATAAAGCATCTCGATCCCGCGCCTGATCTCATCCTCGCGCAGGAAGAGGGGCGACGCGGGAGAAATCTGGGCGGAGGGCGCGTTGGGCAGCGACATGAGGCGTGTGTGATCCAGCGAAAGGGCAGGACGCATATTGGCGTCATCAAACTATCATGACTAGGCTTTCCTTTCGCCGATCACACGTTATATGGCGGTCCGCGTCGACGGTCGATCGACCATGCTGGGGCGTAGCCAAGCGGTAAGGCAGCGGTTTTTGGTACCGCCATGCGCAGGTTCGAATCCTGCCGCCCCAGCCAGCCGAAATCTCCGTTACGCGGCGAGCACCCGAAGATCGGCCTCGAGGTTCAGCGCACGCGCGTGAAGTGGAAGTTGCGGACAAACGGTTCGCCGGCGGCGTTCACATTCGCGGCGGATTCCGTCATCTCCCTGCCATCGGCCGAAACGACATAGACGCGCACCGATCCCAGAGCCTTGTTCTTGGCAAGGCTCATGACCAGCACATTGGGCACCGGCGAATGGACAGCGGCGCTATCCGCTTCGGCCGTATCGCCTTCTCCCGGCGCCATCGTGCCGTCGCGCCGATATTGGACCGCCATATGCCTGACGCTGCCATCCGGCGCCGTGATGTCGATCTTCGTCCGCCACTGACCCGAGCCTGCATCTTCGAAGATGTAGGTCACGCGCTTTGGAGACGGACCATAATTTTCGGGCATCCGGCTCAGATCCAGCTGCCATTCCCCCAGGAAGGATGACGCTTCGGCCACGGGCGGGCGCGTGGCTCCGGGCTGCGCAACGGCCTGCCCGCCAATGAGCAGGGCTGCGGCGGCTGTGGGAAAGAACAAGGCTCCGAAACGCGGGCGCGAATATGGCATATGACCTTCTCCATGGTTTCAGGGGCAAGACCCCCTTGTTGGTTGTCCAGCGAATTTCGTGTCGCTTCACGGCACCGCTAGCAGGCGCGCGGCCTCAAGCTCCGGGAGCGGTGCGCCCGAAGGTCCGAACATGGTGTGCCAGCCTGTTGAGGGGCCGGATGCTATCCGGGCTGCCTGGTCCCGGCCCCGGGCGAAAGTTGCGCGTGCCAGCGCGCCAGGATCGCAACGGCCGCCAATTCGATGGCGAGCACGGCGCCTTGCAACAGCGCCTGGCTCCCGTCGATGAAGAGTATGCTCATGAAGAGGATGAGCGTCACCGACGCTGCCAGCGTGCTGATCCCGGAGCGGGTGACGCCGGCCCAATCATGTTCCAGCATCATCCATGCGATACGCAGATGTCCAAGGCCGATCAGAATCTGGAGCAGCGTGAGCGGGAGGATGGCGGCCTGATAGATGCCGCGCAGAAGATTTTCGTGCGCCCCGCCTTCCAGCAGCGCGCCGGGAAGCCCCTCCTGTCCCGGATAGAGATAGGGAAGTCCGAACAGGGCGCATCCGACCTGGAGCGCCGCCATCGGAATTATCAGGCAGAGCACCAGCGCATAGCTGGTCAGGAGCAGGCGGCCTTCCTCATCGGTCAGCATCTCGCGCCATGCCGCCATCAGACAGCCGATCGCGAATTGCAGCGCCTCTCCTTCGGCTAGTGCCGTCTCAAATTCGGCTTGCATCGCCATCGACCATTCTCGACGACGCTCGCCCAAACATCCTGCTGCCAGAGACATTGCGATGCGTGCCATGGCGGTCTTCATGCGAGCGCCTCCTTGGAAGAGAAAGCGCCGCGACCGCTGGGCATTTCCAGTGCGAGCGAAAGGCCGGCGGCAGTCAACCGATAGGCATGGCGTGCCGGCCGGCCAGGCCGCGCCGGCTCGTGCCACTCCGCCTCGACCAGCCCCTGCTCCGTCATTCGCATCAACAAGGGGTAAAGCGTTCCAGACGAAAGGCCGGTCTCCTTCATGAGATCATATCCATGCCGCCACCGGTCGTGCTGCCCGGACAGGATGTCGAGGAGGGCGCGCATCTGCCTGGAGGGTTGTCGCTTTCGGGCCATGACCAAATCCAACATATGTAGATTTAAGAGTCAATAGGCGTTTTCAAGGCCGGACTGAACGATGCAAAAACCCAGAATTTCGAGATTCCAGGCCGTTTGTGGCCTCGTTGTTGCAATGCTGTAACACCCGCACATGAAATGTCACCGCGGCGCTCCGCATATTCTTTACAGATGTGCAGCAGCGCGGCAGGCTGGCCTTCTTCCGCACGGCCGTCAACGGCGGGTCGGGAGGGGATATGTTGACCGCCATTCGGATGGACGCACCGGACAAGCGCCTCGAATGCGACAAGCAGGGGACCTGGAATTTTGAACAACAGCGGGAAAATGAACGCGCTGCGTTGTGGCGTCGCCTCGTTAATCCTGGGTGCGGCCGCGGCTGCGGCGCCCGCCTGGGCGCAGGAAGCCCAAGGCGCCGAAAGCGATGCCGGTGCTGAAACCATCATCGTCACCGGATCGCGCATCGCGCGTCCAGACCTCAGCGCATCGGTGCCCGTCGCCGTCGTGTCGCAGGAAAAGATCCAGCAGACCGGCGCCGCAAATATTTAGGACGTGCTCGCCGAACTGCCTGCCGTCGGCCAGAATTTCAGCCGCACCTCGTCCAACTTCTCGACTACGGGCAACGGCCAGGCGACCGTCAATCTGCGCAACCTCGGTTCGTCGCGCACATTGGTGCTGGTCAATGGCCGCCGCTTCGTCGCGGGCCTGCCCGGCACCTCGGTCGTCGACCTGAACACCATTCCGACCGACCTCATCAATGAAGTCCAGGTCGTGACCGGCGGCGCTTCGGCAGTCTGCGGATCGGAAGCGATCGCGGGCGTCGTCAACTTCATCCTCGATGACGAATTCCAGGGACTGCGTTTCCACGGCCAGAACACGCTGAGCAGCCGCGGCGATGCCGGCCGCTATCTGGCGACCGTCACCGGCGGCACCGCCTTCGCCGATGGCCGCGGCCACATCGTGATCAACGGAAGCTATGACAAGGATAACGGCCTGCGTTCGCGCAACCGCAGCTTCTCGGCCAACGACATACCCAGCCGCAGCTCGTTCGCTCAGGGTCTCTTCAACACAAGCGCGGACCCAAGGACCGCCTTTGCTCCCGGCGCGAGCACCTTCACCTTCGATCAGGCGAACAACCTGAAGAATTATAAAGGCGCCAATATTGACGGCTATAACCGCAACAATGACCGCTATCTCGGTGTGCCGGTGGAGCGCTATCTGGTTTCGGGCCTCGCAAAATATGAGGTTTCGGACAATGTCGAGTTGTTCGGCGAATTCGAATATGCCAAGAGCAAGTCGCGTTCCAGCCTGGAGCCGCTGGCGGTCGGCGATACCGACCTGACCAATGCTGACGGCACGCCTTATGCCGGCATTCCGATCAACAACCCGTTCATCCCGCAGCAGATCCGCGATGCGATGATTGCCCAAGGCCTTACGGCCCTGCAATTCCGCCGCCGTTCGAACGATATTTTCGACCGCAGCAACCGCAACGATCGCGACACCTGGCGCGTGGTCGGCGGCGCCCGCGGCACGCTGGCCGAGAAGTTCAAGTGGGAACTTTATTACACCCACGGCGAAACCAAGGACAAGACATCCTCCGGCACCATCCTGGCCCCGAACTATCGCAACGCCCTGAACGTGGTGAACGGCCCCAACGGCCCGGTCTGCTCGATCAATGTCGATACCGATCCGACCAATGACGATGCGGCCTGCGCCCCGCTCAACATCTTCGGCTTCAACACGGTTTCGGCCGCGGCCGCCGACTATGTCACCAATGGCGGCCAGCGCTTGACCTATGACGCCCGCGTCAAGCAGGATGTTTTCTCGGCCACCATCACGGGCGACGTGTTCGAATTGCCGGGCGGGGCGCTCAGCTTCGCGACCGGTTTCGAATATCGCCGCGAATCCAGCTCGGAGAATTTCGACGAGGCCACCAACAATGGCGACACACTGGGCAACCTGCTGTCGGATACGCGCGGCAAATATAATGTGAAGGAAGGCTTCATCGAAGTCGTCGCCCCGATCCTGTCGGAACGCCCCTTCTTCCATTATCTGGGCCTGGAGGGCGCAGTGCGCTATGCCGATTATTCGACCGTCGGCGGTGTGTGGAGCTGGAAGGCCGGCGGCGAATGGGCGCCCGTGCGCGATATCCGTTTCCGCGGCATCTATTCGGAAGCAACCCGCGCGCCGAGCATCAGCGAACTTTATTCGGCGCGGAGCGAAACCTTCCCCGCCGTCGTCGATCCGTGCGATCAGGCCAGCGGCGACGGTGATGATTGGGACGGCACGCTGGCACCGCTGCCGGCCGCCTGCGCCGCCAACCCGGCGATCGCGGCGGCGGCGGCCAATGGCGGCTTTGTCTACACGACCGCGCAGATCCAGACCATCAACGGCTTTATCGGCGGCAATACGGACCTACGGGAAGAAACCGCCAAGACGCTGACCCTGGGCGCGGTGCTGACGCCGAGCTTCATCCCGAACCTTAGCGTCACCGTCGACTATTACCGGATCAAGGTTCAGAACGCGGTCGGCATCATCGGCCAGCAAACGTCGCTTGACGAATGCCTCACCGGCGGTGGCGAGGATCTGTTCTGCAACAACATCACGCGCGACACCAGCGGCCGGGTGACGCAGGTCGACGCCTTCAATCTCAACACAGGCTCCTTCCTCGTGTCGGGCATCGATACCCAGATCCGCTACAGCATGAACATCGGCGAGACCGGCAAGCTGGACCTGAGCGGTTACTGGACCCACCTGCTCAAGCAGCAGCAAACCTCCTTCCCCGGCGGTCCGACGCAGAAGGAAGTGGGCCAGCTTGATTGTTACAGCTGCGGCCGCCTGGGCACCGGTTTCCGCGACAAGTTTAATGTCTCGGCGACCTTCTCGCTGGAGAATGTCTCGCTCAACTGGCGTGTCAACTATATGAGCAGCGTGAAGGACGATCTGACCAAGCCAGCACCGATCAGCACCGGCGCCTTCTGGTATCATGACGCCCAGCTGCGCGTCGGCCTCGACAAGGAGAAGACCTACGAGCTGTATTTCGGCGTCGACAATGTCTTCGACAAGAAGCCGCCGATCTTCGGCGACACCAATGTCGTCACCTTCCCCGGCACGCAGACGTCGGCCAATACCTACGACCTTTATGGTCGCATGTTCTATGCGGGCGTGGACTTCCGCTTCTGATCGACAACGCGGCGCCGGCTTCGGCCGGACCGCCGTCAACAGCCAAAAAAGGGGGCGTTCCTTGCGGAGCGCCCCCTTTTTCTTGTCCCGGCCGGGTCAGCCCAGCACCTCGGTCATGACCCGCCGCCAGTTGCCGCCCATGATCCTGTCGATCTCGCGCCCGTTAAAGCGCGCCTTTTCAAGCGCGGCGGCGATGCTGTCCATCCGGTGCATGTCGTTGAGCGCCGGGATCACAACATGCTGTGGGTCCTGCGCGAAACCGGGAATGCCCAGCTTGTCCATGGCGCGCCACCATTCCAGATATTCCTTCACGCCCTCCGCATTGTCATTGTGCAGCTTCACCAGATTTTCCTGGCCGCCGATCGGGAAATCATTGGAAATGCCGACCGCGTCGATGCCCCCGACGCGGATGACATGGCGGATCTGGGCGATCAGATGATCGGTGGTGGGCGCCGCGTCGCGGGTCAGCCAGAAGCTCATCATGAAGATGCCCATCATCCCCCCGCGATCGGCGATCGCCCGGATCACCGTGTCGGATGCGCAGCGGGGATGGTCGACGATCGCCTTGCAGGCGCCATGCGACAGCAGGATCGGCGTGGTGCTGCGCCGCGCCGCTTCCAGCATGGTCGGCTCCGATCCATGCGACACATCGGGGATGATGCGCAGCCTGTTCATCTCCGCCAGCCCCTCCACGCCCAGCGGCGTCAGGCCACTCCAGCGCGGCTCGATCGCGCCTCCGGCGAAGAGATTGTCGTTATGATGGGTGAATTGCAGCACGCGCAGGCCCCGCGTGTGGAAATCGGCAAGGCGCGACAGGTCGGCACCGACCGGCTCGCAGGACTGGAATTGCAGGAAGATGGCGCAGCCCGGCCGGCTGCCGATGTCCGATCCCTTCAGCGCGACATAGGCGGCGTTGCTGTCGCGCAGCCGGGCCACCACCCGGTCGAGCGCCGCGCTGCACTTGGCATAGGTGCGCAGGTAGCGGGGCGTCCCGTTCGCGTCGCGGACTTCCTCAATCTCCGAAATGTCGCAGATGATCCCGTCCAGATGCGCCGTCGACAGTTGCGCCAGATCGTCGGGGAGGAAACTGAGGCCATCCATGAAAAAGGGCCGCCGCGCTCGCTCCATCGTCATGGCGCGTCCCGCCCATCCCATGGCGACGCCGCCGGACAGCAGGGCGAGGGCATGGCGGCGGGAAAGTGGGCTGGGCATATTGCTTCCTTGCATTCTGGAACTGCATCGCCTTACCGCATTCCGCCCTCTCGCCAAGAGCCTGTCCCGGCGGCATCCCCCTTTTCTCGAAAGCGATTGACGCGGTCATTGTCGCGATTTGAATGGACCTGTTCGGCTCATCATGCCGGAATCGCCGTCAGCCGGAGGAATCTGCGGTCTGCGCCCCGTCCGATCACAGGGCCGTTCTATCGCAGCATCCTTCTTCTGCAGACCTGGGCCATGCAGGGCGCGGCTTTGCAAAGGACGAGTTCGCCGCCTCTATGAGACTTCCCCGTTTTCTGTCTTCCACTGCCGGCGACATGGCCATCGATCTGGGTACGGTCAATACGGTCATCTACGTCCGTGATCGCGGGGTGGTGCTCAACGAGCCATCGGTGGTTGCGCTGGAAACGCGGCAGGGCGTTCGCCGGGTGAAGGTGGTCGGCAACGAAGCCAAGCTGATGATGGGCAAGACGCCCTCCGGCATCGAGGCGATCCGTCCCTTGCGCGACGGCGTGATCGCCGATCTCGACATTGCCGAGCAGATGATCCGGCACTTTGTGGGCAAGGCGCTGAGCGGCGGCCGCTATGGCCGGCGGCACGCCATCGTCATCTGCGTGCCGTCGGGGGCGACGATGGTGGAGCGACGCGCCCTTCGCGACGCCGCGTCCAATGCGGGGGCATCGAGCGTGCGCTTGATCGAGGAACCGCTGGCCGCGGCGATCGGCGCGGGACTTCCCGTCACCGAGCCCAGAGGCGCCATGATCGTCGATATCGGCGGCGGGACGACTGAAGTCGCCGTTCTGTCGCTGAGCGGCATCGCCTATAGCGGATCGGCGCGCATCGGCGGCGACCGGATGGACGACGCCATCGCATCCTATATCCGGCGCGCCCATAATCTGCTGATCGGCGAAGCCACGTCCGAACGGGTCAAGTTCCAGATCGGCGCGGCGACGCCGCCTGACGGAGAGGGAGAGCGGATCGTCGTGAAGGGCCGCGATCTCGTCAACGGGCGGCCCGCCGAAATATCGATTACGGAAGCCGAGATCGCGGGCGCGCTGGCGGAGCCGGTCAGTCACATCACGGCCGCCGTCCGCGCCGCGCTGGAGCAGACGCCGCCCGAATTGTCGGCCGACATCATCGATGAAGGGATCACGCTGTCGGGTGGCGGCGCCCTGCTCCACCGGCTGGACGAAGCGCTGGTCGACGCCACCGGCCTGCCGGTCAGGATCGCGGACACGCCGCTCATCTGCGTCGCGAACGGCGCCGGCATGGCGCTGGAGCAACCGGTCTACGAAAATATCCTGGCCACTCTATAACGGGCCGCCCGCTTTTTATCGCGACGTCCCGGCCGTGAGATGTTCCATCCTGTCGGAAATCGCTCTAGAGGGTCGGTTCATGCCCGACATTTTCATTCCCGACGCCCTCCCCCAGTCCTCCGGGCCTGAACTGACCGGGCGGGCACTGTTCCCGCATCGGCATCTGCTGTCGATCGCCGACCTCAAACCATGGGAAATCCGCTTCCTGCTCGATGAGGCGGAACATTGGGCGCAGGCGAACAAGGGCCAGGCGCGCAAGCATGACGGCCGGCTGGCGGGCATGACGCAGATCAACGCCTTTTTCGAGAATAGCACGCGCACCTTGCTGTCGTTCGAAATCGCCGGCAAGCGGCTGGGCGCGGACGTCGTCAACATGCACGCCGGCCAGTCCAGCGTGAAGAAGGGCGAGACGCTGATCGACACCGCCATGACATTGAACGCCATGGCCGCCGACGTCATCGTCATCCGCCACGCCAGTTCGGGCGCGGTGGCGCTGATCGCGGACAAGGTGGACTGCCCGGTGCTGAACGCCGGCGACGGCTGGCACCAGCATCCGACGCAGGCGCTGCTCGACGCGCTGACCATCCGCCGCCGCAAGGGCGGGTTCGAGGGACTGGTGGTCGCCATTTGCGGCGATGTGCTGCACAGCCGCGTTGCCCGCTCCAACATGCTCTGTCTCGCCGCATTGGGCGCACAGGTGCGCGCGGTCGCGCCGCCCACGCTGCTGCCGCCCGAGGTCGAGATGCTGGGCGCCACGCCCTATACGCGCATGGACGAAGGGCTGGACGGCGCCGACGTGGTGATGATGCTGCGCCTGCAGAATGAGCGGATGGACGGGGCCTTCATCCCCTCCCCGCGCGAATATCATGCGCTATACGGCCTGACACCGGAGCGGCTCGCCATCGCCAAGCCCGACGCGCTGGTGATGCATCCCGGTCCGATGAACCGGGGCGTCGAAATCACCAGCACCGTCGCCGATCATCCCGACCGTTCGGCGATCACCGAGCAGGTGGCGATGGGCGTGGCGGTGCGCATGGCGTGCCTGGATGTGCTGACGCGCGGCGCGCGCGGCGTGGAGGGATGGGCTTGAGCATCCCGACCGATGGAGACGTTGTTTTGCCGGGGAACGCCGTATGACTAAAATCGCGATCATCAACGGCAGGCTGGCCGATCCCGCAGCGGACAGCCTCTCCCCCGGCACCGTGCTGATCGAGGGCGACAGGATCGTCGCTGCCGGACAGGTCGACATCCCCGCAGACGCCGAAACCGTCGATGCGCAGGGGCTGGTGGTCGCGCCGGGGCTTGTCGACCTGGGAGTCTTCGCCACCGATAAGCCGGCCTTTCATTTCGGCGGCATCACCCGCGCGGCGCTGATGCCCGACCAGCGCGCCCCGCTGGACGAGGTCGGCCTGATCCGCGAGGCGACGCGCGCGGGCAAGCCCGATTTCTGGGTCCATCCGATCGCGGCGGCCACGCGCGGCCTCAAGGGCGCGGAAATGGCCGAAATGGGCCTGATGCAGGCGGCAGGCGCAAAGGCCGTGGGCACCGGCCGCCAGTGGATCGCCGATTCGGGCGTGATGCTGCGCGTGCTGTCCTATGCCAGCGGGCTGGGCCTCACCCTGATCGCCCATGCCGAGGATGGCGGCCTGACCGCCAAGGCGGTGGCGACCAGCGGCGAAACGGCGACCCGGCTGGGCCTGCCCCACGCTCCGGCCTGCGCCGAAGCGATGGCGATCGCGCGCGACATCATGCTGGTGCGCGAAACCGGCGCGTCGATCCATTTCCGGCTGGTGACGACCAGAGCGGGCTTCGACCTGATCCGCGCCGCCAAGGCGGAAGGGCTGAACGTGACCTGCGGCATCAGCCCGGCCTATCTGTTCCTCAACGACCAGGCGGCGACGGATTTCCGCACTTTCGCCCGCCTTTCCCCGCCGCTGCGATCGGAGAACGATCGGCAGGCCAGCCTCGCCGCGGTTGCCGACGGGACCATCGACGTCATCACCTCCAGCCATGATCCGCGCGGGCCGGAGGACAAGCGCCTCCCCTTCGCCGACGCGGCGCCGGGCATGGCGGGCGCGGAAACGCTGCTCGCCCTCTCGCTCAATCTGGTGCGCGAAGGTCAGGTGACGATCAATCGCCTGATGACTTTGCTCTCCGCCAATCCGGCGCGGATATTGGGCGTCGATGCGGGCAGCTTCGCCGCCGGAAGCGCCGCCGACCTGATCTTCGTCGATCCCGACGCGCCCTGGATCGTGGATTCGGCCAGGATGGCGGCGGCGGCCGGCAACACCCCGTTCGACAAGGTGCCGGTGCAGGGCCGCGCGCGGCGGATCATGAAGGGCGGCGCCTTCCTGTGATGCGGGGCGGCGCTGCGATCGATCGCCGCCGCCAAGCCCTCATCCCAATATGAACTCTACCCCCGCATTGGCGTGGATGCTGGTGCAGTCGTAGATGGGCAGGACATTGGCCTTCACATCGACGATCAGTTCCAGCTCGGTGCAGGCCAGCACCACCGCCTGCACATTCTGCTTGGCGATGTCGGTCAGTTCCGACTTCATGTAACGCTCGGATTCGCGGCTGATCTTGCCCACGGTCAGTTCGTCATAGACGATGCGGTCGATCCGTTCGGCCAGTTCCATGTCGGCGGGCAACAGCGAGACGCCGTGCGACACCAGCCGCTGGCGATAGAATTTTTCCGTCATCACGTTGCGCGTGCCGATCAGCGCCGCCTTTTCCACGCCGTCGGCCTGCATCTTCTTGCCGACGCGCTCGGCGATGTGGAGGATGGGGATGCCGACCGCGCCCTGCACCTGATCGTAGACGCGGTGCATCGAATTGGCGCAGATCAGCAGCGCGCCCGCGCCCGCCGTCTCCAGCCGCCGCGCCGCGTCGATCAGATGGACGGTGGCCGCATCCCAATCCTCTTCGGTCGTGCAGCCCGCGACGGAGGCGAAGTCCAGGCTGTCGATCAGCAGCGGCGCGCTGTGCTGGCCCCCCTTGGCACGATGCACCGCCTTGTTGATGATCTCATAATAGCGGGCGGTGGAGGTCCAACTAAGACCGCCGATCAGGCCGAGTTTGTGCATATCGCTCCCGTTTGCCGGGGCAATTGAAAAGTCACCCAACCCCGTTCGGGCTGAGCTTGTCGAAGCCCCGTCCTTTCCCTTTTAAGGAAGAACAGCCCTTCGACAAGCTCAGGGCGAACGGAAGTTGGGTCCGCCCATCGTTTAGTGGGCAAGCCCCTTGACGATTTCCTCGACCATCTTCTTGGCGTCGGCCAGCAGCATCATGGTGTTGTCCATGTAGAACACCTCATTGTCGACGCCGGCATAGCCCGCGCCGCCCATGGAGCGTTTCACGAACAGCACCGACTTGGCGTTGGCGACGTCCAGGATCGGCATACCGTAGATGGGCGACGTCTTGTCGGTCTTGGCCGCCGGGTTGGTGACGTCGTTCGCGCCGATGACGAAGGCGACGTCGGCCTGGCCGAACTCGCTGTTGATATCCTCCAGCTCGAACACCTCGTCATAGGGGACGTTGGCTTCGGCCAGCAGCACGTTCATATGGCCGGGCATACGGCCTGCGACCGGATGGATCGCATATTTGACGCTGACGCCTTCCTTCTTGAGCAGGTCGCCCATCTCGCGCAGCGCGTGCTGTGCCTGGCTGACCGCCATGCCGTAGCCCGGCACGATGATGACGCTGTCCGCCTGCTTCATCAGGAAGGCCGCGTCCTCGGCCGACCCGCGCTTGTAGGGGCGGTCGACCGCCGCCGCGCCGCCGCCGGATGGGCCGGATTCGGCGCCAAAGCCGCCGGCGATCACGCTGATGAAGCTGCGGTTCATCGCCTTGCACATGATGTAGGACAGGATCGCACCCGAAGACCCCACCAGCGCGCCGGTGATGATCATCGCGGTATTGCCCAGGGTGAAGCCCATGGCCGCCGCCGCCCAGCCGGAATAGCTGTTCAGCATCGACACCACGACCGGCATGTCCGCGCCGCCGATCGGGATGATCAGCAGGAAGCCGATGATGAAGGACATGGCGATAACCGTCCAGAACAGCCAATGTGGTTGAAAACCTCCCGCGAAAACCGCGATCAGTCCTAAAATCGCAAACAAAGTCCCCAGATTTATGACATGGCGCAACGGCAGCATGATTGGCTTGCCCGACATATTGCCATTCAATTTGAGAAACGCGATTACCGAACCCGAGAAGGTGATTGCACCGATCGCTACGCCTAGCCCCATCTCGATAGCACTAAGAGGGTTAATCCATTCGTCTCGGCCACAACCTACGATCCCGCCGTGAGGACCGAGGCAATCGGAGAATCGCACACCCATTCCGATGCCGAAAGCGCCGGGATTGAGATAGGCGGCCGCGCCGACCAGCACGGCGGCCATGCCGACCAGGCTGTGGAAGGCGGCGACCAGCTGCGGCATCGCCGTCATCGCGATCCGCCGGGCGATCAGGAAGCCGATGCCGCCGCCCACGATGATCGCGCCGACGATTTCGGGCAGGCTGACGACATCATGGGTGTAGAGCGTGGTCACGACCGCGATGGCCATGCCGATCATGCCCATGCGGTTGCCGCGCCGGCTGGTGGCCGGGCTGGACAGGCCGCGCAGCGCCAGGATGAAGAGGATGCCGGCGATCAGATAGGCCAGCGCCACGAAGGGAGAGACAGGAGCAAGCTCGTGCATCACTTGCGCTCCTTCTTCTTGTACATGGCGAGCATCCGCTCAGTAACCGCAAAGCCGCCGAAGATATTGACCGATGCAAAGACCACCGCGACCAGCCCCAGCACCTTGGCGGCGATGCTGCCCGCCTCCGCCGACGCGACCAGCGCGCCGACGATGATGACCGAAGAAATCGCGTTCGTGACCGCCATCAACGGCGTGTGGAGCGCCGGCGTCACCGACCAGACCACATAATAGCCGACGAAACACGCCAGCACGAAAATCGACAGGATGGAGATGAAGTCCATTCTAGTCCTCCCCTATTAACTCGCCCGTCCTCGCACGAATGCCGGCAAGGACATTGTCCAGATCATTGATGATCGTGACGGCTGGGATGCGCAGGACATGGAAGCCCCGCTGCGCAAACCAGAAGTCACGTTGCTCGTCCCGCTTCGGCGCATCACCCCGATCATGCGCCTCGCCATCCACCTCGATCACCAGCCGCGCTTCGTGACAGTAAAAGTCTGCGACATAGGGACCGGAGGGATGCTGACGGCGGAATTTCAACCCCTCGGGCCGCTGACGGAGAGCCTGCCAAAGCAGAACTTCCGGCTTTGACATCGCCTTTCGCAACTGCCGCGCCCGGTTTACCTGTCCTTGCAGCATTCTCATCCTCCCCTGTAAGGGGAGGTGGCTGGCCGCAGGCCAGACGGAGGGGTGTCCCGCTCCTGATAGGGTGACACCCCACCACCGCCTTCGGCGGTCCCCCTCCCCTTACAGGGGAGGATGGGAGCCAGCCTCATGCTCACCCCGCCAGCAACCGTTCGTTCACTACCTTGCCGCCCTGGGTCAGGCGGATGGCGTTGCCGATTTCCTCGTCCAGCACCGGCGCGTTCTTTTCCTTGTCCCAGAAGGCGGACAGGAAGTTGAACAGGTTGCGCGAGAAGAGCGCCGAAGTGTCCGCCGCCAGCCGCGACGGCACGTTGCGGTGGCCGACGATCTTGACGCCGTGGCGCTCGACCACTTCGCCGGCGACCGCGCCCTCGACATTGCCGCCCTGCTCGACCGCAAGGTCGACGATCACGCTGCCCGGCTTCATCGTCGCGATCTGCGCGTCGGTGATGAGCCGCGGCGCGGGACGGCCGGGGATCAGCGCGGTGGTGATGACGATGTCCTGCTTGGCGATGTGCGACGACACCAACTCCGCCTGCGCCGCCTTATACTCGTCGGACATTTCGGTGGCGTAGCCGCCGGCGCCCTCGCCCTCGATGCCCGCGACCTTCTCCACGAAGATCGCCTTGGCGCCGAGCGATTCGATCTGCTCCTTGGTCGCGGCGCGGACGTCGGTGGCGGACACCTGCGCGCCCAGACGCCGCGCGGTGGCGATCGCCTGGAGGCCGGCGACGCCGACGCCCATGATGAACGCCTTGGCCGCCGACACCGTGCCGGCCGCCGTCATCATCATCGGGAAAGCCTTGCCATATTCGGCGGCGGCGTCGAGCACCGCCTTGTAACCGGACAGGTTCGACTGGGACGAAAGAATATCCATCGACTGGGCGCGGGTGATGCGCGGCATGAACTCCATCGCCAGCGCCTCGAATCCGGCGGCGGCATAGGCGTCGACGCGCGCGCGATCGCCAAAGGGATTGAGGCCGGCCGCAATCCAGGCGCCGGGCCGGGCGCCGGCCAGACTGTCGGGTGCAGGACCCTGCACCCCCAATATGATGTCCGCGCCGGCGACCGTCGCGCCGCGATCGGCCACCGTCGCGCCGGCGGCCGCATAGTCTGCATCGGCGATCGACGCCGTCAGCCCGGCGCCGGCCTCCACGGCCACTTCGGCGCCCAGCGCCTTGAATTTCTTGACGGTTTCGGGCGTCGCGGCGACGCGCCGTTCCCCCGCCGCCTGTTCCTTCACTACCGCAATTTTCATATTCGTCGCACCCCCTCCTGATCCTGATCTTCCGCTCAGCTGGAAATCAGCAGCACCACGATGGCGGCAACGATGACGCTGGCGACGGTTCCCCATTTCATCAGGCCGACGAAACCCTGATAGGTTTCGTTCGCGCTTTTCATATGTCCTTCAGTCGACATATTCGCTCCTCCTCCTGTGCTCTTCGCGGCCCACCTCTTATCCTGTCGCCCTTCCCCCCTCAACCCAAAGGCCGACAAGAAAATCTTTCGCGGTTAAGCACGCCTTTACCCCTGCGCGTTAGCCATTGACGCCTGTTGCACTTGAGGGGTGAAGATGGCGCGCGACGGCATACCGATGCTGATGCTGATCGATGACGAACCGGCACAGCGACGGCTGGTTTCGGCGCTGGCGTCCCGCGCCGGATGGCGCACCATCTTCGCACAGGACGGCGAGACGGCGATAGCGACGCTGGGCACGCAGGACGGGATGCGGCTCGACGCCATCATCCTCGACCAGTGGAGTCCCGACTTCAACCCCTCCTCCCTCATCCGCGAGATTCGCGCGCGGCGCCCCGCGCTCCCGCTGCTGGTCCTGACCGCCCATAATCAGGTCGCCGACGCGGTCGAGGCCATGCGGGCGGGCGCGACAGATTATCTTTCCAAGCCGATCGCCCCGGACCGGCTGCTCGCCGCCCTCAACGCGACCCTGGCCGAAGGCGGCGCGGCCGGCGAACTGCGCCCGTTGACCGAGAAGATCACCGCTCCCCTCTCCTTCGAGGATGTGGTCGGTTCCGCACCGCTGTTCCGCGCCGCGCTCGCCATCGCGGCCAAGGCGGCACGCGCGCGCGTCCCCATGCTGATCGAGGGGGAAAGCGGCGTCGGCAAGGATGTGATCGCCTGCGCCGTCCACGCCGCGTCGCCCCGCCACAAGCAGCCGATGATTACGGTCAATTGCGGCGCCATTCCCGACAATCTGGTCGAATCGGAACTGTTCGGTCATGAACGCGGCGCCTTCACCGGCGCGTTCGACCGGCATGTCGGCAAATTCGTGTCGGCCGACATGGGCACCATCTTCCTAGACGAAGTGAGCGAGATGCCGCTCGACGCGCAGGTCAAGCTGCTGCGTGTCCTCCAGGACGGCGAAGTGCAGCCGATCGGCGCGCGCCGCCCGGTCCATGTCGACGTGCGCGTCATCGCCGCCACCAACAAGCGGCTGATAGACGAGATCGAGGCGGGCCGATTCCGCGAGGATCTCTATTATCGCCTCAACGTCGTCCAGTTGACCGTCCCGCCGCTGCGCGAGCGGATGGGCGACATTCCCGCGCTCTGCCGCCACCTGCTCGCCCGCATCGCGACCCAGCCAGGGCTGCGCAGCCTGGGCCTGACCGACGATGCGCTCTCGCTGCTGATGCAGCATCCCTGGCCGGGCAATGTCCGCCAGTTGCAGAACGCCCTCTTCCGCGCCGCCGTGCTGTGCGAGGGCGATGCATTGACGCCGCAGGATTTCCCGCAGATCGCGGCGCAGATCCGGATCGGGGAAACCGCCGGCCGCATCGGCGCCCGCCCCCGCGTGGTCGGCCAGCCCCATCGCGACGGCGCCGGCATCACCCTGTTCGAGGTCGACGGCCATGTCCGCCAGCTCGCCGAAATCGAGGCCGACGTCATCCGCCTCGCCATCGGTCATTATCGCGGACGCATGACCGAAGTCGCCCGCCGTCTGGGGATCGGCCGGTCTACGCTCTACCGCAAGCTCGCCGAACTGGGCATCGACAGCGCCGCCTGACGGGCTATGGCGTTGAAATCTGCCCGCGCCTATGCTTTGGACGGGGCATGAAGAACGTCCCCCTCGCCGCCTGCCTGCCCATCCTGCTGCTCGCCGCCTGTGGCCGCACCGAACCGGTGGCGGACATGCCGAACCAGGAGGAACTGGCCGCAGCCGCCAACGCCGCAGCCGCCAATGCCATCGCCAACCAGAAGTCGGACGAAACACCCGACAGCCGCAACTATGTGAATATCGAGCATGGTTTTTCCGTCACCCTCCCCGAAGGCTGGGTGATGGACAAGGGCGCCAGCAATGCCGAGGGGGTGGTCTATCAAGACCCCGGCGCGGGCGCCGATGTCCGCGTCTTCTGGCAGAAGAATGAAGGCGACCAGACGCTCCAGCAGATTGTCGAGGCGCTCAGCAACGGCGCCGAAGGGGTCGATGGCGACTTTGTCGGCGACAATGAATATCGCGGCACGGCCAATGACGGCGAAGGCAATAATGTCGCCGTGCGCCTGCTCCGCCAGCCCGACGGATCGATCGTCACCGCGACCTTCGTCTATCCCGAAATGCTGAGCGAGCAATATCAGGGCATTGCCGACACGCTGCTCACGAGCCTGCGGGTCTTCGCACCGAAGCGGGAGGCGGAGGCGGCCGCGACCGCTCCGGCAGCCAACGCGGCCACCGCGCCCTGATCCGCGTCAGCGGGTGGCGGCGTCGCTCTCCGTCAGTTCGCGCGTTTCGCTCAGCGTCTTCGCGCCCAGCGTCAGGTCGCGGGTCTGCTGCTCGACCAGGCCGGTCCGCGTCGACAGGCCATAGCGCACCGCCACCTGCACGCCGTTCCCGGCCAGCGCCTCCTCCAGCCTGAACCGGTCGCCCTCGCGCTGCGTCAGCCGCAATACGCCCTCGACATTCACCGGCCGACCCAGCGGCGATCCCGCCACGGTGCGCACGCCGCGCCCCGCCGCCTCATCCTCCACCTCCCCGCCGGCGAAGAGGAACAGCGGCCGATATTCGCCGGCGAGCAGCGCCAGCCGCCCCTCCGACGACAGGCCGGCGAAAAGCGCCTGCACCGCGCCGGCGGCGCGATATTGGGCGGAATCGGGCGCGAAGCCCTCCATCATCCTGGCCAGCCCCTGTTCGACCGACGACCAGACCCGGTCCATATCGTCCAGCCCGACGATCTTGCCCTTCGCATCGATGCGGAACCCCATCTCCACCCCGATCAGCGGGGTCAGCGCCGCGCGCCAGGATTGGGTGGCGGCGGCGGGCGCGTCACTGTCGATGGTGCGCAGCGCGGCATGGAGCAGCCAGGCGTCGCCCACCCGCTCGAAGCGCAGGCTGCGGGTCGCGCTGAACCGGCTTTTCTGCCCGTCGACGGTCCGGTTCTGGTCGATGCGGTAGACAAGATCATGGCCGACCGGCGGCGCGAAGGCGATGGGGACAAGTTCGGCCGCCGCCGGTTGCGCCGCCAGGGCGAGCAGGAGGGGCGTCAGTCTCCCGATCGTCATCGCCACCGGCACGCTCATGCGCGGCGCCGCCCGATGGCATGGGCGCCCCAGGCGGCCGACGCCACCACCAGCGCGCCGACCGCCTGATGCAGCACCGCCAGCGGTAGCGCGATGCCGCTGATGACGGTGGCGATGCCCAGCAGCACTTGCGTGCCGACGGTGGCGTTGATCGCGATCGACGCGCCGCGCTGCCCGGCCTTCTTCGCGCGCCGCGCCAGCAGGATCAGCAACGCCGCCGTCACCCAGGCCCACCAGCGATGGATGAAATGGACCAGATAGGGATCGGACGAGACGGTGGCCCAGAGCGACCCCATCCAGCTGATCCCCTCCGGCACCAGATGATCGTTCATCAGCGGCCATGTATTGGAGACATAGCCCGCATCCAGCCCGGCGGTGAACGCGCCGAACAGCAGTTGCGCGAACAGCGTCAGCAAGGCCGCCAGCGCGAAAGGCCGCATCCGCGCCGGCCGCGCCGCCGGATGGCGCGCCAGCATCAGCAGGTCGAGCGCGGTCCAGATAAGGCCACCCATGATGAAAAGCGCGGTCAGCAGATGCACCGCCAGCCGATAGTGGCTGACGTCGGTGCGCACCGACAGGCCCGATTCCACCATCCACCAGCCGATCGCCCCCTGCAACCCGCCCAGCGCCAGCAAGGCGGTCAGCCGCCAGCCATAGCCGGCCGGGATCGCCCGCTTCCATGCAAACCAGATCAGCGGCAGCGCGAAGGCGACGCCAATCAGCCGCCCCAGCAGCCGGTGCGCCCATTCCCAGAAAAAGATGAACTGGAAATCGCCCAGGGTCATGCCGCGGTTGATCTCCCGATATTCGGGGATCTGCTGGTAGAGACGGAACGCCTCCATCCACTGGTCATGGGTCAGCGGCGGGATGGCGCCGGTGATCGGCTTCCATTGGGTGATCGACAGGCCGGATTCGGTCAGGCGGGTAACGCCGCCCACGACCACCATGCAGAAGACCAGAATGGCCACGGCGAGCAGCCAGCGGGCGATGGCGCGCGGCGCGGCGGCGGTGGGGAAGCGGAGGACGGATGCGGAAGCGGTCATCGCCGTTCCATGCGCCGCGACACCGCCGGTTTCAAGAGCATAGCGGATGGACAAAAGGTCCGGGTCGGCAGGTCGGCGGGAGATGATCCCGATCATGGCGGTATCGGGCGGTATCGGTTGCGATCTTGCCGGGACAGGCAGGACTGGCGACAATCCCGACACCGAAATAGACATTTCCAGATCGATTCCACGATAGGCGACGAATTCAGCCCCGGACCCGCCATGCGTCCTTGAAAAGTTATTTGTATGAGTATATCGGAAAAGCGAGCGCGCGGAAGCGCCCCGTCTTTTTTCGTCAGGATGCCTCAATGAGCGATTCGCCCAAGACTGCCCCGAAGCTGCGCAGCCGCGCCTGGTTCGACAACCCAGACAATATCGACATGACCTCGCTCTATCTGGAGCGTTACCTGAACTTCGGCCTCAGCCTGGAAGAATTGCGCAGCGGCAAGCCGATCATCGGCATCGCCCAGACCGGCAGCGACCTGTCGCCCTGCAACCGCCATCATATCGTGCTGGCCGAGCGGATGCGCGAAGGCATTCGCGAAATGGGCGGCATCGCCCTCGAATTTCCCGTCCATCCGATCCAGGAAACCGGCAAGCGTCCGACCGCAGGACTTGACCGCAACCTGGCCTATCTGGGCCTGGTCGAGGCCCTGTACGGCTATCCGCTCGACGGCGTGATCCTGACCACCGGCTGCGACAAGACCACCCCGGCGCTGCTGATGGCCGCCGCCACCGTCAACATCCCGGCGATCGCCCTGTCGGTCGGCCCGATGCTCAATGGCTGGCACAAGGGCGAGCGCACCGGATCGGGCACGATCGTGTGGCATGGCCGTCAATTGCTGGCCGCCGGCAAGATCGACGACGAAGGCTTCATCAAGCTGGTCGCGTCGTCGGCGCCCTCGACCGGTTTCTGCAACACCATGGGCACCGCCAGCACCATGAATGCGCTGGCCGAAGCGCTGGGCATGATGCTGCCGGGCAGCGCGGCGATCCCCGCCCCCTATCGCGACCGTCAGGAAGCCGCCTATCGCACCGGCAAGCGCATCGTGGAAATGGTGCATGAGGACCTCAAGCCCTCCGACATCATGACGCTCGACGCCTTCCACAACGCCATCGTCGCCAACTCGGCGATCGGCGGTTCGACCAACGCGCCGATCCACCTGGCCGCCATCGCCCGCCACATGGGCGTCGAGCTACCGCTCAAGGATTGGGAGACGGTCGGGCACAAGGTGCCGCTGCTGGTCAACATGCAGCCGGCCGGCGAATATCTGGGCGAGGATTATTACCGCGCCGGCGGCCTGCCCGCCGTCATCAGCCAGCTGATCGATCAGGGCCTGATCCGCGAGGGCGCGATGACCGTCAATGGCAAGACCATGGGCGAAAATTGCAAGGGCGTGGAGATAGAGGATGAGAAGGTCATCCGCCCCTTCAACCGGCCGCTGAAGGAAGAAGCGGGCTTCCTGGTCCTGTCGGGCAATCTGTTCGACGCGGCGGTGATGAAGACCAGCGTCATCAGCCAGGAATTTCGCGACCGCTATCTGTCCAACCCGGACGATCCCGAAGCCTTTGAAGGCCCGGCGGTCGTGTTCGACGGGCCGGAGGATTATCACCACCGCATCGACGATCCGGCCACCGGCATCACCCCCGACACGCTGCTGTTCATGCGCGGCGCCGGCCCGATCGGTTATCCGGGCGCGGCAGAAGTCGTGAACATGCGTCCGCCCGCCTATCTCATCACCGAAGGCGTGTCCGCCCTGCCCTGCATCGGCGACGGCCGCCAGTCGGGCACGTCGGGTAGCCCCTCCATCCTCAACGCCTCGCCCGAAGCGGCGGCGATGGGTGGCCTCGCCCTGCTGGAAACCGGCGACCGGGTTCGCATGGACCTGAAGGCCGGCACAGTGAACGTTCTGATTTCCGACGCGGAACTGGAAGCGCGCCGCGCGAAGCTGGTGGCCGAGGGCGGCTATCAATATCCCGCCTCGCAGACCCCCTGGCAGGAAATCCAGCGCTCGGTCGTCGGCCAGATGAACAGCGGCGCCATCCTGGAAGGCGCGGAGAAATATCAGCGCATCGCCCAGACCATGGGCCTGCCGCGCGACAATCACTGAGCAATCTCTCTTCCCGATTCCCACAGGAGAACATCCCATGTTCAACGGAGCCATCCTCATCGGCGCGCGCGAGCGCAACGGCGGTGAGCCTTTCTACGCGATCAACCCGGCCACCGGCGAAAAGGGCGAGGTCGCCTTCTCCAGCGCCATGCCCCCGCAAGTCGATGAAGCGGCCGCGCTGGCCGACGCCGCGTTCGAAAGCTTTTCGACCCTGTCGCCGGACGCCCGCGCGACCTTCATGGAAACCGTGGCCGACAATATCATGGGCATCGGCGACCTGCTGATCGAAACCGCCATGGCCGAAACCGGCCTGCCGCGCGCCCGTCTGGAGGGCGAGCGTGGCCGCACCATCGGCCAGCTGCGCCTGTTCGCCAGCTATGTGCGCCTGGGCGACTGGCTCGACGCCACCATCGACAAGGCGCTGCCCGATCGCGCGCCGCTGCCGCGCGCGGACCTGCGCCGCGTCAACCATTCGGTCGGCCCCGTCGCCGTGTTCGGCGCGTCCAACTTCCCGCTCGCCTTCTCGGTCGCCGGTGGTGACACCGCCGCCGCCTTCGCCGCCGGCTCGCCCGTTATCGTCAAGGGCCACAGCGCCCATCCCGGCACCGGCGAACTGGTCGCCCGCGCCATCCAGGCGGCGGTCAAGGCTTGCGGCCTGCATGAAGGGGTCTTCTCCTACCTGCCGGGTGCCAACCGCGCGCTGGGCGGGTCGCTGGTCGCCGATCCTCGCATCAAGGCCGTGGGCTTCACCGGTTCGCGCGGCGGCGGCACGGCGCTGATGAAGATCGCCGCCGAACGCGCCGAGCCGATCCCGGTCTATGCCGAAATGTCGTCGATCAACCCGGTCGTGCTGCTGCCCGGCGCGCTCGCGTCGCGCGCCGAAGCCATGGGCGCCGCCTTCGTCGGCTCGCTGACCATGGGGTCGGGCCAATTCTGCACCAACCCCGGCCTAGTCATCGCGCTCGACGGCCCGGACCTCGACAAATTCGTCGCCGCCGCCGCCGCCGCGCTCTCGGGCGCCGCGCCGCAGGTCATGCTGACGCCCGGCATCCACGACGCCTATGAAAAGGGCGTCGCTGCGCTGGTCGGCGCGGAAGGCGTCACCACCATCGCCCGCGGCACCGACCCGGAAGGCGTGAACCGTGGCCAGGCCGCTTTCTTCGCGACCGACAGCGCGACCTTCGCGTCCAACCCGGTGCTGTCCGAAGAAGTCTTCGGTTCGTCGTCGGTCCTGATCCGCTGCGCCAGCATCGAAGAGATCATCGCGACCATCGCGGGTCTGGAAGGCCAGCTGACCGCGACGCTCCAGATCGGCGAAGGCGATGAAGGCGACGCCACCAGACTGCTCCCTACCCTGTCGCGCAAGGTCGGTCGCATCCTGACCAACGGCTGGCCCACCGGCGTCGAAGTGACCCATGCCATGGTCCATGGCGGTCCCTTCCCGTCGACCGCCGATGGCCGCTCCACCTCGGTCGGCACGCTGGCGATGATGCGCTTCCTGCGCCCCGTCTGCTATCAGGACGTGCCGGACGCGCTGCTGCCCGCCGCGTTGCAGGACGCCAACCCCTGGGGCCTGACGCGCCGCATCGAAGGCAGGCTGGAAGTCGCAGCATGACGATCCGGGCAGGTCTCGTCGGCCTCGGCAAGATCGCGCGCGACCAGCATCTGCCCGCGATCGACAAGATCGACGGCATCGAACTGGTCGCCGTCGCCAGCCGCAACGCGCAGGGGGAAGGGGTGAACAACTATCCCGACCTTGGCGCGATGCTGGCGGGCGAAGCCGATCTGGACGCCGTCATCCTCTGCCAGCCGCCGCAGGTCCGCTATCAGGCGGCGCGGCAGGCGCTGCTGGCGGGCAAGCATGTCTTCCTGGAAAAGCCGCCGGGCGCGACCGTGTCCGAAGTGGAGGCGCTGACCGCGCTGGCCCAGCGCCAGGGCGTGACGCTCTATGCCAGCTGGCACAGCCGCTACGCCGCCGCCGTGGCCCAGGCCAAGGCGTGGATCGCCGAGCGCAAGGTGGAGCGGATCGACATCCAGTGGCGCGAGGATGTGCGCCACTGGCATCCGGGCCAGCCCTGGATCTGGGAAGCGGGCGGTTTCGGCGTGTTCGATCCGGGCATCAACGCCCTGTCGATCCTGACCGAGATCGTCGGCGAGCCGATCACCGTCCTGTCCGCCTCCCTCGAAGTGCCGTCGAACAAGCAGGCGCCGATCGGCGCGACGCTGGCCATGGCGACGGCTTCGGGCGCGGCGATCGACACGGTGTTCGACTGGCGCCAGAGCGGGCCACAGACGTGGGACATCGCGGTCGAGACCGACAAGGGCAGCCTGCTCCTGTCCGAAGGCGGCAACAGCCTGCGCCTCGACGGCGAAGTGCAGATGAAGGCGCCGGACGAGGAATATCCGTCCATGTATCGCCGCTTCGTCGGGCTGGTGGCGGACAAGGCGATCGACGCCGACACCGCGCCGCTGCGTTTGGTGGCCGATGCCTTCCTTTGCGGACGGCATTGCCCTACGGCTGCGTTTGAGGACTGACATAAAGGGAAGAAGCATGGGGAGCGCGCGACAGGACGGACCGTTCGGATCGGACGAAGGCGCGCTCCGCATCCATCAGGCGATCGCCCGCGATCTGGGCACCGCCATATTGACCGGCAAGCACAAGCCCGGCGACCTGTTCGAGGGCGAGATCGAGGCGTCCGAGCGCCTGGGCGTATCGCGCACCGCCTATCGGGAGGCCGTGCGCATCCTGATCGCCAAGGGGATGCTGGAAAGCCGGCCCAAGGCCGGCACCCGCGTCCTGCCCCGCGCGCGCTGGAACGTGCTGGACCCCGAAATGCTCGCCTGGATGTTTGCTGGCGAGCCGGACGCCCATTTCATCCGCGACCTGTTCGAACTGCGTGGCGTGATCGAACCCGCCGCCGCCGAATTCGCCGCGCGCCGCCGCACCGAGGAGCAGCTGGCGGTGATGGACGCGGCCCTGGCGGAGATGGGGCGCTATGGCCTTTCCACGCCCGAGGGCCGCGCCGCCGACCAGCGGTTCCATCACGCCATCCTGGCCGCCACGCATAATGACGCGCTGGAGGCGCTGGCGAGTTCGGTGGGGGCGGCGGTCAGCTGGACCACGACATTCAAGCATCGCAAAAAGCTGCTGCCGCGCGACCCCCTGCCCGACCATCAGGCCGTGCACCGGGCGATCGCCGCGCGCGACACCGCGGCGGCGCGCGACGCCATGGCCGAACTGCTGCGGCTGGCGCTGGCCGACATGGACATCGCCCTGTCGGAATAGGCGGTCCGCCCCGGACCGTTCGGGCCGAACCGGCCGAAAGCCCCTGTCTTATAGCGAGATGACTTTGGATTGAATCGTCATTGCGAGCGAAGCGAAGCAATCCATGGTCACGCGCTATGGATTGCTTCGCTTCGCTCGCAATGACGAGATGAATTCATCCGAGTCTAAAAAAAAGAAAAACCCCGCCTTCGCGGCGCTTTCCCTTATTTCTTCTTGCCGAAGTCCACCGTCACGACGTTGGAGCCATCCTCCGTCTTCACCGACGGCGCATCATTCTCCGCCTCGTCATGCGGCTCGGGCGGTTCGTCGGCCTGGACCTGGAACTGGAGCGCGAAGTTGACCGCCGGATCGACGAAGGCGGTGATCGCGCTGAAGGGGATGACGAGGTGCGCGGCCACCTGGTTGAAGGTCAGGCTGACCTCGAAATGCACGTCGCTGACCTTCAGATCCCAGAATTTATTCTGGAGCACGATCGTCATTTCGTCCGGGAAACGCTCGATCAGATGCTTGGGGATGTCGACGCCCGGCGCCTGGGTCTTGAAGGTGATGTAGAAATGATGCGCGCCCGGCAGACCGCCGGTCTGCTGCACCTCGCCCAGCACCCGGCCGACGACCGCGCGCAGGGCCTCCTGCACGATTTCGTCATAGGGAATCAAGCTGTCGGGCAGATCATCACTCATGCCCCAATGTCCTAGCGGCACGAAACAGAGGGTCAAGCCCTGCACGAGCAGATTGCAAGGCCGGCGCGAAGCGCTATAGGGCGGCCATGCGCAAGGCCGAGATTCACCGCAACACGGCGGAAACCCAGATCGACGTCACCGTCAATCTTGACGGGACGGGCATTTATACCGTTTCGACGGGCATCGGCTTCCTCGACCATATGGTCGAACAGCTGTCGCGTCATTCGCTGATCGACATGGACGTGAAGACCGTGGGCGACCTGCATGTCGACCAGCATCACACCACCGAGGATACGGCGATCGCCATCGGCGAGGCGGTGGCCAAGGCGCTGGGCGACAAGCGCGGCATCAGCCGCTACGGCAGCGTCTATTCGCCGATGGACGAAACGCTGACCCGGGTGGCGCTCGACATTTCGGGCCGCCCCTGGCTGGTCTGCAAACTGCCCTTCACCGTGCACAAGATCGGCGAATGGGACACGGAGATGGTGGAGCATTTCTTCCACAGCTTCGCCCAGGCGGCCGGCATCACGCTGCACATCGAAAATCTCTACGGCAGCAACAATCATCATATCGTCGAAAGCGCGTTCAAGGGCCTCGCCCGCGCGCTGCGCCAGGCGGTGGAGATCGACCCGCGCAAGGCGGATGCGATTCCCTCGACCAAGGGGATGTTGTGACCCATATCGCCCTTATCGATTATGGCGCGGGCAATCTCCATTCGGTCCATAACGCGCTGCGCAAGGCGGGCGCGGAGAATGTGACCATCACCGCCGATGCCGATGTGGTGGCGAAGGCCGACCGCATCGTCCTGCCGGGCGTGGGCGCCTTTCGCGCGTGCCGCGACGCGCTGGTGGCGATTCCGGGCATGGTGGACGCCATGAACGAGGCGGTGAACAGACGCGGCACGCCCTTTCTGGGGGTGTGCGTGGGGATGCAGCTGCTCGCCGACGCGGGTGAGGAATTCGGACGGCATGAGGGGCTGGGCTGGATAGCCGGCACGGTGCGCCTGATCGAGCCGAACGACGCCGCGATCAAGGTGCCGCATATGGGCTGGAACGATGTGCGGCTGAACGGCGCGCCGCCCCTGCTGGAGGCGGGCGAGGCCTATTTCCTGCACAGCTATCATTATGCGGTCGCCGACCCGGCGCATGTCGCCGCCACGACCGACCATGGCGGGCCGCTGGTCGCCGCGGTCGCACGCGACACCATCATCGGCTGCCAGTTCCACCCGGAAAAGAGCCAGCGCTACGGCCTGTCCTTCCTCGCGCGCTTTCTGGATTGGCGGCCGTGATCCAATACCACCCCCCGTTCGGTTCGAGCCTGTCGAGAACCGTGCGCGCTACCTGTGTCTCGACTTCGCTCGACACGAACGGATGTTGATATGAGCCTCATCGTCTTTCCCGCCATCGACCTCAAAGGGGGGCAGGTCGTCCGCCTCGCCGAAGGCGACATGGACCGCGCCACCGTCTATGGCGACAATCCAGCCGCGCAGGCGCTGCTGTTCGCGCAGGCCGGCGCGCAGCATCTGCATGTCGTCGATCTGGACGGCAGCTTCGCCGGTCATGCGGTCAATGCCGAGGCGGTCGAGGCGATCGTCGAGGCCTTTCCCGGCCATGTGCAGCTTGGCGGCGGCATCCGTAACCGCGAAGCGGTGGAACGCTGGTTCGACCTCGGCGTCTCGCGCATCGTGATCGGCACGGCGGCGCTGAAGGACCCGGCCTTCGTCAAGGCGGCGGCACGCGACTTTCCCGGCGGCATCGTCGTCGCGGTCGATGCGCGCGACGGCTTCGTCGCCACCGACGGCTGGGCGGAAAAGTCCGACATGCCGGTCATCGACCTCGCCCGCCGGTTCGAGGATGCCGGCGTCGCCAGCCTGCTCTTCACCGATGTCGGTCGCGACGGGCTGCTCAAGGGCTGCAATGTCGACGCGACGGTGGACCTCGCCCGCGCCACCGACATTCCGGTGATCGCCAGCGGCGGGGTCGCGGGGATCGCCGACATCCGCATATTGAGCCTCCATGCCGACGAGGGGATTGAGGGTGTCATCACCGGCCGGGCGCTGTATGATGGCCGCCTGGACCTCAGGACCGCGCTGGCGGTCGCGCAGGCGGCGGCTTGAACCCATACGCCGCCTTCCCCGTTCGGTTCGAGCTTGTCGAGAACCGTTGCACGCGGGTTCTCGACAAGCTCGAACCGAACGGATTTGGGAAGCTGTTTCAATGACCGTCCGCACCCGCGTCATCCCCTGCCTCGACGTCGCCAATGGCCGCGTGGTCAAGGGCGTCAATTTCGTCGACCTCAAGGACGCCGGCGATCCGGTGGAGCAGGCCAAACTCTACGACGCGGCGGGCGCCGACGAACTCTGCTTCCTCGACATCACGGCCACGCATGAAGCACGCGGCACCATCCTCGACGTGGTGCGCCGCACCGCCGAAGTCTGCTTCATGCCCGTCACCGTGGGCGGCGGCGTGCGCAGCGCGGAAGATGCGCGCGCGCTGCTGCTGGCCGGGGCGGACAAGGTCGCGGTCAACAGCGCGGCGGTCGCCCGGCCCGAACTGGTCGCCGATATCGCCGACCGTTTCGGCAGCCAGTGCATCGTCGGATCGGTCGACGCTCGGCGCGTCGGCGAGGGGAAATGGGAAATCTTCACCCATGGCGGGCGCAAGCCCACCGGGATCGACGCGCTGGCGCACGCGCTGCGCCTCGCCGAACTGGGCGCGGGCGAGTTGCTCGTCACCTCGATGGACGGCGACGGCACCAAGCAGGGCTATGATCTCGCGCTCACCCGCACGATCGCGGACGCCGTATCGATCCCGGTGATCGCCAGCGGCGGCGTCGGCACGCTCGACCATCTGGTCGAAGGCGTGGTGCAGGGCCATGCCAGCGCGGTGCTGGCCGCGTCCATCTTCCATTTCGGCCAACACACGATCGCACAGGCGCACCGCGCGCTGGCGGCCGCCGGCGTGCCCGTGCGCACCGCCTGAAAGCGTCGATTTACTTTACATTAACCATGATATCCCGCCGCTTGTTAACCATTATTTTCAGCGGAAATTCGTCAGTTCACGTCTGTGGCACGAACCCTGCTTTAATCGGGACAGATCGAGTGCAACCGATCATGGTTCGACGCCAAGGGGGTAATGTGATGAAATTGACCAAGATGCTTCTCGCCGCCGGCGCCGCCGGCCTGATGGGCGCCGCCGTGCCCGCGCCTGCCCAGGCGACCTGGTGGTGCTGGTTCGGCAAGTGCGACACCGGCTCTTCGAGCGGCGGTTCGTCCAGCAGCAGCGGCGGCACGAGTTCGTCGGGTGGCGGTTCGTCGGGCGGCGATCCGACGCCGGTGCCCGAGCCGGAACAGATGGCGCTGTTCGCCATGGGCTCGGCCGTGCTGGCCGGCCGCGTGCTCTTCGCGCGCCGCAAGAAAAACTGATCTGGCAGAAATGATTTGACGGGTCGCGCGCACGGCGCTTGATGCGCTTCATGCGCGCGACCCTTCAGACTCTCGAACAGACCATCCGCCAGCGTCGGACCGCCGACCCGTCGGCCTCCTATGTCGCCAGGCTCACCGCCAAGGGCCGCGCCAAGATCGCGCAGAAGCTGGGCGAGGAAGCGGTCGAAACCGTCATCGCCGCGATGGCGAACGACCGTGACGGGGCGATCGGCGAAAGCGCCGACCTGCTTTTCCATCTGATGGTGCTGCTTGCCGATCTCGACGTGCCGTTCGACGCGGTGCTGGACGAGCTGGACCGGCGCGAAGGCGTGTCGGGTATCGCCGAAAAGGCCGCCCGCCCCCAGGATTGATCCCGCCACCCCGGAAAATCTTGCGGGAAAAATCTTGCCCGTCTTGCGTTGATGCGTCAGCTTCGCATCACGAAAAGGGGGAGGCATGATGGTTCGTTCTCTTGTCGGCGGCCTGCTGGGTGGCCTGGCCATGTTCATCACCGGCTTCATCTTCTGGGGCACGCCCTTGAGCGCGCTGGCGCTGAGCCGTGCCGAAGCGCAGGCCAGCGCCAATTTGCAGGCGGCGATGGCGCAGGCGCTGACGCCCACCGGCACCGGCGTCTATGTCATCCCCGATCCGTCGACCGCGCAGGGCACCATCCTCTATGGCCGCGGGCCGGTGGCGCAGATCTTCTACAACAGCAACGGCTTTCCGGTAATGGACGGCGCGAGCCTGATCGGCGGCCTCATCCTCTCGCTGGTCGTCGGCGTGGTGATCGCGCTGGCGCTGCGCTTCGCCGTCGCCGATTTCGCCAGCCGGGCGCGCGTCGCCATCCTCTTCGCGCTGGCGGCGGTGCTGTGGCTGCATATCGGCCAGGCCGTCTTCAACCACGCGCCCTGGGGCTATATCCTCTATCTCGCCTTCAGCGATTTCGTGGCGCTGGCGCTGGCGGGCCTGATCGCGGCGAAGCTGATGGAGGGCAGGACGGCGGCTACCGATACACTTCACTGACGTCGATCGGCCATCGCGCCTCTTCCGCCATGCGGATCATGCAGGCGGCATGACGGCGGGCTATGGCCATCCGGTCGGCGCCATAGCCGCCGCCCATCGTGCTGGCCACCGGCATCCCACGCCCGCGCGCCTGCCGCATGACATAACGATCGCGCGCGGCCAGACCCGAATCGCTCAGCGCCAGTCGCCCCAGCCTGTCCTCGCAATGGGGATCGACCCCGGCCTGATAGAGGATCAGGTCGGGCGCGAAATCGTCCAGCACGCCCGGCAGGACATCCGCCAGCATCGCGAGATAGGCGGCGTCGCCCGTCCCGTCCTCCAGCCCGATGTCGAGCGTCGAGCGCGCCTTGCGCGCCGGGAAATTCTTTTCCGCATGGACCGACAGAGTGAAAATATCGTCGCGCCCCGCCAGCAGGGACGCTGTGCCGTCCCCCTGATGCACATCCAGGTCCAGGATGAGGATGCGGGCGGCGTCGCCTTCCGCGATCAGCCGGTTGGCCGCGATCGCCAGGTCGTTGAACACGCAATAGCCAGCGCCGGTATCGGCCAGCGCATGATGGCTCCCGCCCGCAGCATTGGCGGCATAGCCATGGACCTGCGCCAGCCGGGCCGCCAACCAGGTGCCGCCCGGCGACAGCATCGAGCGGCGCATGACCCGTTCCGTCACCGGAAAGCCGATCCGCCGCGCCTTTTCGGCCGGCACCGTCAGGGTCAGCACCTGATCCACATAGGCCGGATCATGCACCGCCGCGATCCATTCGCGCGGCATCGGCTGTGGCTCATGCACCACATAAGGGGCGGCGCTTTCGCGCAACGCCTCCATCACCAGGCCATATTTGTCGAAACGAAAAGCGCCGCCGGGTGTTGCAGGAGAGACATAGGCGGGATGGTGAACAACGTGCAGCATGATCTTTTCCCGCTATCGCGATTTGAACGATGGCGGCTTTGCGCTATCTGGTCCAGCATGAACCATCCCGATTTGATCCGTTTTTCGCTGCTGGCGCTTGTTGGTTTCGGCTCGGTGCCCGCCGCGGCGCAGACCCCGCCGCCCGCCGTCGTTCCGACCCTGCCTACGCCACCGCTGGTCCAGCCGCTTCCCCCGCCGCCCCCGCCCGTGCCGATCCCGGCCCTGTCGCCGGCGCAGGAGGCCTGGGCGAACGACTGGCTCAAGACCGGCGCGGCCCAGGGGTTGATGGCCCGGCAGAAGGCGAGCGGCCCGCTCAGCGGCCCGGCGCTGATCAGCGCGCTGCTCGACCGGGCCAAGGCGCTCGGCACCGGCCGGGTCGACACGGCCGACTTTCTCAATATTTGGGCGCTGCGTCCGGCCACGGTCGATCCGCGGCCCGGCCTTGCCAAGGCGGTGGCGGAGGATCGGCTGCAGCAATGGGCCAATGGCCTGACCCCACCCTGGGCGGGTTACGAGACGCTGCGCAAGGGCCTCGCCAAATATGAGGCGATCCGGGACAAGGGCGGCTGGCCGACGCTGACCGCCACATCCTCGCCCGATGTGGTGCGCAAGCGGATCGCGCTGGAAGATCCCGCCGTCACGCCGGACGAAAATCTGGTCGACGTGATCCAGCGCGCCCAGCGCCGCTACGGGCTGGAACCCACCGGCCATCTGGGCACACGCACGCTTGAAGCGCTCAATGTCGGCGTGGACGACCGCATCGGCGCGATCATGGCCAATATGGAGCGCTGGCGCTGGATGCCGCGCAGCCTGCCGGTCAACCGCGTGCAGGTGAACATCGCCGCCGCCGTGCTGACCGTGTTCGAAGGCGACCAGCCGGTCAGTTCGATGCGCGCCGTCACCGGCAGCCCCGACAATGCGACGCCGATGCTGTCGTCCAGCATCCATTCGATCGTCGTCAATCCGCCCTGGAACGTGCCGATGTCGATCGCCCGGCGGGAATTATTCCCCAAGGGACGCGCCGCCCTGGCCCGGCAGGGCTACAAGATCGTCAAGACGCCCGAGGGTGGCGAGCGCATCGTGCAGCCGGCCGGCCCCAACAGCGCGCTTGGCCGGCTGAAGTTCGACTTCAACAATCCCTTCGCCGTCTATCTGCACGACACCCCGTCGCGCGGGAAATTCTCCAGCTATGACCGGCTCGCCAGCCATGGCTGCATCCGCCTGGAAAAGCCGGTGGCGCTGGCCGAGAAGATGGTCGCCGCCGACCCCAATCTCAACGGCCAGATTCAGACGCTGATCGACGAGGGCAAGACCCAGCGCGTCTCCCTGCCGCAGCAGGTGGCGGTCTATCTGCTTTACTGGACCGCCTTCGCCAGCAACAACGGCACGGTCAGCTTCCGCGCCGACCCCTATGGCTGGGACAAGCTGCTCGCGCAGAAGATCGAGGCGTCGAGCCGCCGGCTCGATCCCACCGCAGCCCCGTCTTCCACCCTCGCATCGAAGGACTGATATTTTCCCATGCGCAAATTCGCCCTGATCGCCCTGGCCGGCGCCCTCGCCCTTTCCGCTTGCGGCAAGAAGGAAGAGGAAGCACCGGCCGTCACCAATAATCTGGTCGAGCCGCCGGTCGAAAATGTGATCGTCAAGGAACCCGAAGCCCCGCCGCCCGAACCGCAGAACAATGCCGCCGCGACTCCGGTCGCGCCGCCGCCCGCCATTTCGGAACAGCAGCAAATTCAGGATGATGCAGAAGCCACCGGCATGACCGCACGCCTGCCCGAAGGCGGCGAGCAGAGCCGGCCCGCGGATGAATCGAGCGGCACGGGCGAATAAGTCTGCGCGCCCCGGTCTTCAATCGGGGCGTCAGCTTTGCTATACCGGGCGCATGGATCGCCGCAATTTCACGAAGTTCGCTTTAAGCGGACTCGCTTTTTCGTTTCTGCACGACAGCATGGGGCGTGCCGCGCCGCCGACAACGGCGGCCGGAGGTTCGGGGCTTCAACCCGCAAGTCCCGCCCGGGTTCCCGCCACGCCGCGCGCCGTCGCGCAAAAACCCTATGCCGCGCTGCTGGAGCGGGCCAAGGCCGCGCTGGACGATCATGCGCATCATTTCACCCTGCGCGACCGGGTGGCGATCGTCGATTTCGACGCCCCGTCAAAGGATATGCGGATGCACATCGTCGACCTGATCGGTGGGCAGACCAGCAGCTATCTCGTCTCGCACGGGCGCGGGTCCGACCCCGCCCATTCGGGCTGGCTGCACAGCTTCTCCAACGAATTCGATTCGCTCGCCAGCAGCCAGGGCGCGTTCAGGACGGGCGAGATGTATTTTGGCCAGCATGGCCGCTCGATGCGCCTGCTCGGCCTCGACCCGCAGAACAGCAATGCGGAAGCGCGCGCGATCGTCATCCATGGCGCGGACTATGTGAGCGAGGACCATGTCGCCGCCTGGGGCAAATGCGGCCGATCCGAAGGCTGTTTCGCCGTCGCCCCGCATATCGTCCCGCAGGTGCTGGGCCTGCTGGGACCGGGGCGGATGCTCTACGCGGACAAGATCGGCAAGGGCTGAGCGTCGGTTTGAAAAATGCGCGCAAGAGCGGGATGACATTTCCTTGAATCGTCATTGCGAGCGCAGCGAGCCGAAGGCTCGCTGCGCTCGCAATGACGGGGTGGATCAATGTGAAGTCATCATACTCCAAGCCGGGTTCGGGGCGGCGCGTGGAACCCCCTTCCCCCTCACGCGCTTGCCCTTTGACCAACAGGGGAAGATGATGACCGCAACCGTCGCGCAGCAGGTGCATGTCGATGCGCCGTGGAAGATACCGCCCCGCGCCTGGTGGGAGATATTGAAGCGCGTCTACGCGGCCATATCCGGCAATCATCTGGGCCTGTTGTCCGCCGGCGTCGCCTATTATGCCTTCCTGTCGATCGCACCGCTGCTGGCCGCGGTGGTGTTGACCTATGGCCTGATCGGCGATCCCGCCCTGGTCCAGCGCCACATGGCCGCGATCATCACCGTAGTGCCCAGCGACGCCGCAACACTCATCAACGACCAGCTGATCGGGGTCGTATCCGCGGCCAAGGGCACCACCGGGCTGGGACTGGTCATTGCGCTCGCCCTTGCGGTCTATGGCGCGACGCGGGCCGCGACCGCCATCATGGAGGCGCTCAATATCGTCTATGCGTCGCAGGAGGCGCGGGGCATCATCGCGCTGTACCGGGTGTCGATGGGCATCACCTTTTCCGCCGTGCTGGTGGTGGTGGCGGGCGTCGTCACCGCGACGGTCATCGGCCTGATCCAGAAGCTGCTGACCGGATGGGGAACCGGCGTGATCTTCGCGATCAAGGCAGTGACATGGGTCAGCGCCGGACTGCTCGCCAGCGCCATCTTCGCGCTCATCTACCGGTTCGGGCCGCATCGGCGCAAGGCGCAGTGGCAATGGCTGACGGTGGGATCGGTGACGGCGACGATCTTCTGGCTGGCCGCGACGCTGGGCGTGTCCTTCTATGTCTCGCGTTTCGGCAATTATAACGAAACCTACGGATCGCTGGGCGCGGTCGTGGTGTTGCAGCTGTGGCTGTTCGTGTCCGCCTATGTCGTGCTGCTGGGCGCGCAGATCAATGCGGAGGCCGAGCGGCAGACGAGCGCCGACACGCAGGTCGCGGAGCCGATGCAAAAAGCCGCATAATCGCGCTTGCCCTCCCCGTCTGGCCACGCTAAAGCGCCGTCCTTCGCTGGCTCCGGTCAGTGCAGGAGTGTAGCTCAGTTGGTAGAGCGTCGGTCTCCAAAACCGAATGCCGGGGGTTCGAGTCCCTCCACTCCTGCCAGGCGAACTGGCCGCGAACCCTTGAAAAACCAAGAGTTCGCGGCTAAGTGCGCTGAGCGATTTCGAAGCGGACGGAACGTCCGCTGGTTAAGAAATCGCGGCCATATAGGCCGGCGAAGCAAGGTCGCGGAGCAAGCGGCCGCACCCCCGGACGCCAGACAGGGCGGGATCGGGAGGGCGGACTGTTGCTTCGCGAATTGGTGTTGGTTTTGACGATTTAGAAGGCAGGCGATGGCGAAGGTTTCCCCCAGCGAATTCGTCAATCAGGTGCAGACCGAAGCGAAGAAGATCGTCTGGCCGACCGGCCGCGAGACGCTGATGACCGGCGTGATGGTCGTCATCATGACGACGCTGCTCGGCCTCTTCTTCTTCGGCATCGACACTTTCTTCGGCGCGATCGTTCAGTGGTTGCTGAGCGTTGCGGCGGGTCGTTGAGCAAGACGCTCTGAACAGGAGTTTGACACGGTAACATGGCGCGCTGGTACATCATCCACGCCTATTCGGGCTTCGAAAACAAGGTCAAGGAATCGATCCTGTCCGAAGCCGAGCGCATGGGCCTCTCCCAGCTGGTCGAGCAGGTGGAAGTGCCCACCGAAACCGTGACCGAAGTGAAGCGCGGCAAGAAGGTGCAGGTCGAGCGCAAGTTCATGCCCGGCTATGTCCTCGCCAAGCTGGCGATGAACGACGACATCTATCACCTGGTGAAGAACACGCCCAAGGTGACGGGCTTCCTGGGATCGAGCGGCAAGCCGCAGGCAATCAGCGAGGCGGACGCCGCCCGCTATTTCGGCGCCCAGAAGGAAGCCGAGGCCGCGCCCAAGCACAAGGTCAATGTCGATTACGAGATCGGCGACAGCGTCAAGGTGCTGGACGGCCCCTTCGCCAGCTTCAACGGCGTGGTCGAGGAACTGGATTTCGAAAAGAACCGGGTCAAGGTGTCAGTGTCGATCTTCGGCCGCGCCACTCCGGTCGAGCTGGACTTCGAGCAGGTCGAACTGTCGAAGTAACCGTCCGCGGGGCAGATATCAAAAGGGTCGCCAGCCTGCCAGGCCGGCGACCCTTTTTACATTGAAGGCATGACACATCCGTCGCCGTCATTGCGACATCTTGTATCGCCCCCGTTTAAAACCGGCCGAATGCGGAATTTCCAACCCACCAATTCCCCCCTTCCCTTTGAGGGGAAAGGTCGCTATAGGCCCGCGCTTCCATGCCGCCCTCCAGGGCAGCAGGGACATGCGCGGGAGGCTTTCTTCGGAAGGCCGTTCGACCGCTAAACTTGAACGGGCGGATTTGCCTGCAGATCCGCCAGCTACAGAGTGAGTGACAATGGCCAAGAAGATTACGGGCTATATCAAGCTCCAGGTGCCCGCCGGAGCCGCCAACCCCTCGCCGCCGATCGGCCCCGCTTTGGGCCAGCGCGGCGTGAACATCATGGAATTCTGCAAGGCGTTCAACGCCTCGACGGACAAGATGGAAAAGGGCACCCCGCTGCCGACCATCATCACCGTCTATGCCGACCGTTCGTTCAGCTTCGTCACGAAGATGCCGCCGGCCACCTATCTGATCAAGAAGGCCGTCAACCTGAAGTCGGGTTCCAAGGAACCGGGTAAGGTCGTCGCCGGCAAGATCACCCGCGCCCAGCTCGCCGAAATCGCGCAGACCAAGATGGTCGACCTGAACGCGAACGACATCGACGCGGCGACGAAGATCATCGAAGGCTCCGCCCGCGCGATGGGCCTCGAAGTGGTGGAGGGCTAAGACCATGGCAAAGCTGACGAAGAAGGCGAAGGCCCTGGCCGCTGCCGTTGACAAGGAAAAGCTGCACGGCGTCAATGAAGCGCTGGGCCTGATCAAGACCCATGCGACCGCCAAGTTCGACGAGAGCGTCGAAATCGCGATCAACCTGGGCGTCGACCCGCGTCACGCCGACCAGATGGTCCGTGGCGTCGTCACCCTGCCCGCCGGCACCGGCAAGGACGTCCGCGTCGCCGTGTTCGCCCGTGGCGACAAGGCTGACGCCGCGACCGCCGCTGGCGCCGACATCGTGGGTGCCGAAGACCTGCTCGAATCGATCCAGGCCGGCAACATCGACTTCCAGCGCGTGATCGCCACCCCCGACATGATGGGTCTGGTCGGTCGCCTGGGTAAGGTTCTGGGGCCCAAGGGCCTGATGCCGAACCCGAAGCTGGGCACCGTCACCCCGAACGTCGCCGAAGCCGTGAAGGCCGCCAAGGGCGGTCAGATCGAATTCCGCGTCGAAAAGGCCGGCATCATCCACGCGGGCCTCGGCAAGGCGAGCTTCTCGGCCGAAGACCTGCGCAAGAATTTCGACGCCTTCGTCGACGCGATCGTCAAGGCGAAGCCGTCGGGTTCGAAGGGTAAATATGTCCGCAAGATCGCCCTGTCGTCCTCGATGGGTCCGGGCGTGAAGGTCGATGTGGCGGAAGTCGCCTCGATCTGATCCCTCGCGGATAAGAGATACAAGGGCCGCTTTCCCTCCTTGCGGGGGAAGGCGGCCTTCTTATTTTGTGGGCGCGACATAGCTTATCCTCCCCTGTAAGGGGAGGTGGATGGCCAAAGGCCAGACGGAGGGGTGTCAGCCTCTCGACAGGGGGACACCCCTCCACCACCAGCTTCGCTGGCGGTCCCCCTTCCCTTCCAGGGGAGGATTTTGGAATCAGGGGCGTGACCTTCCCCTGAGTTCCCGCGATCGGGAACATGAACGGTCTTTTCGTATCCGTCGGTTATGGCGGGTCGCTTTTACCGATGGAAAACAAGAACATGCCTTTTGAAACTCTCCCCGCCCTCCTTGCGCAGGCGCTCGCCGCCAAGGGCTATGAAGCGCTCACCCCCGTCCAGTCCGAAGTCACGCAGGCGGAAGCGCATGGCCGCGACCTGCTGGTGTCGGCGCAGACCGGATCGGGCAAGACCGTCGCCTTCGGCCTTGCCATGGCGGGCGAGCTGCTGGGCGAGGCCGACCGCCTGCCCATGCCGGAAAAGCCGCTGGCGCTGGTGATCGCGCCGACGCGCGAACTGGCGTTGCAGGTCAGCCGCGAGCTGGAATGGCTCTATGGCGCGGCGCGCGCCCGCATCGCCACCTGCGTCGGCGGCATGGACGCCGCCAAGGAGCGCCGCAACCTCAGCCACGGCACCCATATCGTCGTCGGCACGCCGGGCCGCCTGCGCGACCATCTGGAGCGCGGCGCGCTCGACCTGTCGGCGCTACGCACCGTGGTGCTGGACGAAGCCGACGAGATGCTCGACATGGGCTTCCGCGAGGATCTGGAGGAGATATTGGACGGCGCGCCCGAACAGCGCCGCACTTTGCTTTTCTCCGCCACCATGCCCAAGCCGATCGTTGCGCTTGCCAAGCGCTACCAGCGCGACGCGCTGCGCATCTCGACCATGAGCGAGGAGCGCGGCCATGGCGACATCAGCTATCAGGCGGTGACGGTCGCCCCGTCGGACATCGAGAATGCGGTGGTGAACCTGCTGCGCTACCATGAGGCGGAGACGGCGATCCTGTTCTGTGCCACCCGCGACAATGTGCGCCACCTCCATAGCAGCCTGACCGAGCGTGGTTTCGCCGCCGTGGCGCTGTCGGGCGAGCATAGCCAGAATGAGCGCAACCATGCGTTGCAGGCTCTGCGCGACAAGCGGGCGCGGGTCTGCGTCGCCACCGATGTCGCCGCGCGCGGCATCGACCTGCCCTCGCTCAGCCTGGTCGTCCATGTCGAGCTGCCGCGCGACGCCGAGACGATGCAGCATCGTTCGGGCCGCACAGGGCGTGCGGGCAAGAAGGGCACCGCCGTCCTGATCGTGCCCTATCCGCGCCGCCGCCGCGTCGAATCCATGCTGCGCGGGGCGAAGATTCCGGTCGAATGGGGCACGCCGCCGAGCCGGGAAGCGATATTGGAGCAGGACAATGCCCGGCTGCGCGCGTCGCTGATGGAAAAGGCGGAGCTGGATGAGGCCGACTGGGCGCTGGGCGCCGAACTGCTGGCCGAAAAATCCGCCAAGGAAATCGCTGCGATGCTGGTCAAGAGCGCCCGCGCCGCCCTGCCCGCGCCCGAGGAGCTGCTGGACCGCAGCGAAGCGCCCGTGCGCAATGACGGGCCGCGTCCGGGCTTCGAGGACACGCAATGGTTCCGCATGGATATCGGGCGTCGCCAGAATGCCGATCCGCGCTGGATCCTGCCGCTGATCTGCCGTCGCGGCCATGTGTCGCGTCAGGATATCGGCGCGATCCGCATCACGACCAACGAAACCATGTTCGAAATCCCACGCGCCATCGCCAGCCGCTTCATGTCGGCGCTCAAGCGCACCGGCGAGGCCAATGACGAGGGCGCGGACGTGGCGTTCGAGCCGATCGACGGCGCGCCGCGCGAACAGGCGCGCGATAACAAGCGTGCGGGCAGCCGTCCCAACGATCGCGGCCCGCGCCCCGGTGGTCCCGGCGGCTATGCGCCCCGTCCCTTCAAGGGCGGACCGAAGCGCCCCGGCGGACCGCGCAAGCCGCGCGGGTAATTGTTGGAGCGAGCTGACTTTGGATTGAATCGTCATTGCGAGCGCAGCGAAGCAATCCATGTTTGCGCCAGTGGATTGCTTCGCTGCGCTCGCAATGACGAAGTGGGTTTATCTAAGGTCATCAAAGTCTTGAGCGAAGTCGAGAACCGTTTCTCGACTTCGCTCGAAACGAACGGAATATACTACCCCACCCCGCAGAGCGTCAGCATCCGCGCCGCCAGTTCGCGTTCGCCCATGACGACATGGGGCACGCCCAGCCCCTCCAGATGCGCCACCTCCGCGTCCGAATGGGCGCGGGCGATGACCTGGAGGCTGGCGTTCAGATGCCGCGCATGTTCGTGGATCGCGCCGCCCTCAAAGCCTTCGGGCACCGCGATCAGCAGGTGGCGCGCCTCGCGGATGCCGGCGGCGAGCAGATGCTTGTCCTCCAGCGCATTGCCCTTGACGACGGACAGGCCGGCCTCCTCGGCCTCCTCGACGCGCTCCGGATCGCCTTCCACGACAACGAAATGGACATGCTGCTCGGCCAGGCGGCGTGCGATCAGCTTGCCGACCCGGCCATAGCCGACCAGAATGACATGGCCGATGCGGGGCGATGCGGGCTGCGTCTGATTGTCGGTTTCGTTGTCGTCTTCCTGCTTATGGTCGCGCACGATCATCGAGAAGAGGATCGGGTTGAGGAAGATCGACACCATCGCGCCCGCCAGGATCAGGTCGCGGGCATCATCCGGCAGGACGCCCAGGCCCGCACCCAAGGACGCGAGGATGAAGGAAAATTCGCCGATCTGGGCGAGGCTGGCGGCGATGGTCAGCGCCGTGACATTGGGATGGCCGAACGCGCGGACGATGCCCCAGGCGGCGATCGACTTGCCGATGACGATGATGAGGACGGTGGCCAGCAGGGGCAGCGGCTGCTCGATCACGATCGAAGGATTGAAGAGCATCCCGACCGACACGAAGAACAGCACCGCAAAGGCGTCGCGCAGGGGAAGCGTTTCCTCGGTGGCGCGGCGGCTGAGCGGCGTTTCGCCCAGGATCATGCCGGCGAAGAAAGCGCCCAGCGCGAAGGACACGTCGAAGGCGAGCGCCGCGCCGAAGGCGACGCCCAGCGCGATGGCGAGGACGGCGAGGCGGAACAGCTCGCGCGATCCGGTATGGACCACCCAGTGCAGCGCCCAGGGGATGACGCGGCGGCCGACGATCAGCATCACCGCGACGAAGCCCGCCACCTTGAGCAGGGTGCCGAGCAGCGGCCCCAGCAGCGCCCCTGCCCCGCCGCCGCCATCGACATTGTTCATGACGCTGGCGAGCGCGGGCAGCAAGACGAGGGCGAGGACCATCACCAGATCCTCGACGATCAGCCAGCCGACCGCGATCCGCCCCCGCCGTGTCTCGACCAGATCGGCGCCCTGAAGCGCGCGCAGCAGGACGACGGTGCTGGCGACCGAGAGGGCAAGGCCGAAGACCAGCCCGCCCATCAGCGTCCAGCCCATGACATAGGCAAGGCCCATGCCCAACAGGGTCGCAACCGCGATCTGGACCAGCGCGCCGGGAACGGCGATCGCCCGCACCGACAGCAGGTCCTTGAGGGAAAAATGGAGGCCAACCCCGAACATCAGCAGGATGACGCCGATTTCGGCCAGTTCGTTGGCCAGCCCCGCATCGGCGACGAAACCGGGGGTGAAGGGACCGACCAGGATGCCGGCGATGAGATAACCGACCAGCGGCGAAAGTTTGAGGCGATGGGCGATGGCGCCCATGATGAAGGCAACGACAAGGCCGGCAACGATCGTACCGATCAGGGGCGTGTGATGGGGCATGAATGCCTTTCGATCCTGTCGCCGGATGCCGCGATTCTATGGCGCATCCGGCGGAAAACTAACAGATAAGCCCCGACTCAACCAATTCCGATTGGGGCGGGCGAGCGCTCATTCGACGATGGTGAGCATCGCCGCGGACAGGGCCACAGCGGCGATGCCAAGGCCCGACATGACGGCGGGCATGAACCACCAGGGCGGACGACGGCGATGGCCGCGTCGCTGGTTTTTGCGAGGCATGGAAGAGGCTCCTCTTTCCGACGAAAGCCCGTCGGGGACGGGCAGGTCCGATTCGTCAGAAAGCGGCGGGAGGCGCCCGGGCAGGGTGCGCGCGACCGGATTTCAGCCGCGCCAGGCGATGCGTGTCGAAAAATGCCGGAACGACGGGCGTTACGCGCAAGAATGCGACGGCCAGTGCGATCAGCAGGCAGCACAGCGCCACCGGGGGCGATCCGTCTCCATCCGGGCGCATGGGCTGGACCGCCTGCGCGGTCGCAGGCGCGCGCGCCTTGAGCACCACCTCGCTGGTGGCCGGGTTGAAGGCGGACCCCTTGAGACGGCTGAGCGGCGGCCCCAGCGGGGCGAGCGCGGACAGGAGAGTGACGGCGATCAGGGTCCAGACGGCGGCAAGGATCGCGGCACGGTTGACACCGGCCCTTCCTTTCCGTTTTTCCCGTCCCATATGCTGCATGTGGCGCGTCATTCCCTTGGTTCCGGCCAAGATAGGGAAAGAAAGCGCCGAAAACCAGTCCAGATACTGGCCCGGATCGGTTGACATCATCGAGTCATTCCACTAACGGGCCACATTCCCGCGCGGGTCGACAGGCTTTGTCCTCGATGATCTGCGTAAAGCAGATTTGAACGAGAAGAGACAAGCCATGTTCGCTATCGTGCGCACGGGCGGCAAGCAGTATCGCGTCGCCGCCGGAGACAAGATCGTCGTTGAAAAGCTGGCTGGCGAAGCCGGCGACAAGGTCACGCTGGACGACGTCCTGCTGGCCGGTGAAGGCGGCGACCTGAAGGACGCGGCCAAGCTGACCGTCGCAGCCGAAATCATCGCGCAGGCGAAGGGCGAGAAGGTCATCGTCTTCAAGAAGCGTCGTCGTCACAATTACCGCCGCAAGAACGGCCACCGCCAGAATCACACGATCCTCAAGATCGTGTCGATCGCCTGAGCGCAGCTGAGATAAGGAGTTTAGGTCATGGCACATAAGAAAGCTGGCGGTTCGTCGCGCAACGGTCGCGATTCCGAGTCGAAGCGCCTTGGCGTCAAGAAGTTCGGCGGTCAGGACGTGATCGGCGGCAACATCATCATTCGTCAGCGCGGCACCCGCGTGTACCCGGGCCGCAATGTCGGCATGGGCAAGGATCACACCCTCTTCGCGCTCGGCGAAGGCAAGGTGGTGTTCCACACCGGCAAGCTCGGCCGCAAATATGTGTCGGTAGACGCGATGGCCGAAGCCGCCGAATAACGGACGACTGTTGACGGGTCGTCCTCCGACAGGAGCGACCCTCATGGGTGTCGGGCCATTGGCCTGAGACCCGGTCCGAGGGAATAAGGGGCGCTCCTTCCATGCGAGGGGCGCCCCTTTTCCGTTGGGCGAATATATCCCTCGAAAATCCCTCAAGCCTCTGGAACTCAACCCATTCTCGCGCGTCGTGCGAGCGGGGAAGCATCCAGGACAGACCGTCGTGAAGCCGTCATGAAAGGCGGCTAACGGCGCGCACAAGAGGAGACGAGAATGTTCGCCCGTACCCCCCGCCTGCTGCTGCGTCCCGGCTGGATGGAAGACGCCCAGGTTTTGGCCCAGACCATCAATGACGGCGCCGTCCTGCGCAACCTGGCGCGCGCGCCCAACCCCTATGGGCCGGATGACGCGCAAGCCTTTCTGGCGCTGCCGCAGCATCCGCGCCTGCCCCGCCTGCTGGCCTTCAGCCGCACCCAGGGCGCGCCGCGCCTGATCGGCGGATGCGGCATCCATCTGGACGAGCAGGGCGCGCCCGAGCTGGGCTATTGGATCGCCCGCCCCTATTGGGGGCTGGGTTTCGCGACGGAGGCCGCGCGCGCCGTGCTGAGCATGGCGCGGGCCAACGGCATCGCCGACATCCGGGCCTGCCACTTCGCCGACAATCCCGCATCGGGGAACGTCCTGCGCAAGCTGGGCTTCCGCTTCACCGGACGGGTCGAGCAGCGCTACAGCCTGGGCCGCGACGCGCTGGTCGACTGCCTGTTGTTCGAAGAAGGCGAAGGCGGGCGAGGAAATGCCGACCCGGCGATGGACCTTTATGGCGACGCCATGCCGGCGATGGCGGCCTGAACCCTGGACATCCTCCCCTCAATGGGGAGGATGTCCAGGGTTCACGCGATCGAACACCCGCGTCGGCTTCCCGCCAAGCGCAGTATCGATCAACGGCCTGAAGCCCAGCTTCTCCGCTACCTTGATCGACGCCAGATTGTCCGGGTCGATGATGCAGCGGAGCGAAGGCGCGTCGAGACGGGCGTCGGCCCAGTCGAGAACCGCGTGCATCGCTTCGGTGGCGATCCCCCGGCCCCAGGCATTGGGCGCCAGCACCCAGCCGGCTTCGGGCACCCCCTCCAGTTCGGGCAGGCCGCGTTCGGCGCTGAGCAGGCCGGCTTCGCCCAGGAAGGCGCCGCTGTCGCGCTCCTCGATCACCCACATGCCATAGCCCAGCATCGGCCACATGCCGGCATAGCGCAGCAGGCGGAACCAGACCGCCTGCGCATCCTGCGGCAGGCCGCCGATATGGCGCACCACCTCTGTATCACCCCACAGCTTGCGGCAGGCCGCATAGTCCTCCACCCGGTGCGGGCGCAGGATCAGGCGGATGGTGTCCAGGACAGGCGCTTGGCTCATTCAACCATAAGAAACCCGCGCCGCCATTCCGTCAAGCGACCGTCAGGGCAGCATCCATCCGCGCATCGGCATAGGGCGTGTCGGCCAGCGCGATGAGCGCGCGGTCATCGACCTTCCAGGGATGGAAACCCGGCAGGAAATAGCCGAGCCAGGGTCGAGCGACCCGGCGCAACATGCCCGGCCGCACCAGCGCATAATGGAGCAATCCGCCCCAGGCGCGCCGCCCGGTGACGCCGTCCTGCCGCAGCAACTCCACCATGCCGCGCGCGCGATGGTGAAGGAAATGCTTCGTCACGATCAACATCATCAGCGACTTGACCCACCAGCGGCGAAAACGCGGCCAGTCGCGGGTCGCGTGCATCCATGTGTCGTGCGCGACGCCCTTATGCTCGATCTCCTCGACCGCGTGCCACCGCCACAGCGCTGCGACCTCCGGGTCGGCGCCCTCCAGATGGCGCGGATCGCCAAGCAGCTCATGGGCGAGGATGGCGGTGAAATGTTCCAGCGCCATGGTCGCAGCCAGGCTGACGATCGGCGGACGCCGCTTTGCCATGTCCAGCACCATGGTCACGTCGGCGTCGAGGCGCGACACGTCATAACCATGATCCGCCACCTGCCGGTTGAAGGCGAGATGCTCGCGGCTGTGGACGACCTCCTGCTTGATGAAAGCGGCGATCTCGCCGGCCAGCCGATCCGGCACGCCGTCGCGGAAGGCGCGGACGCTTTCGATGAAATAGGCCTCGCCGCGGGGGAAAGTGATCGATAATGCATTGAAAAAAGCCGTGGCGATCGGATCGCCGTTCAGCCAATGTCGTGGCGTCGCGCGATCTCGTCCGAAACGGCGGTCGCGCGGCGTGATGGTGAGATCGGTCGGGGTCATGGGATGGCTCCGCTGATTACTTACACTGATGTAAATATGAGTTACTGACACCAATGTCAATAAAACGCGCCCGCCTCAGCCCGGATGAAAGCCGCCTCGTCGCCGTGGAGGCCGCACGCGACCTGTTGATAGAGGCTGGCCCTCAGGCGGTGACATTGAAGGCGGTGGCCGGGCGGATCGGGCGGACGCACGCCAACCTGCTCCACCATTTCGGGTCGGCGGCGGGATTGCAGAAGGCGCTGGCGGGCCATCTGGCCGACACGATCACCGCCAAGATCGGCGAGGCGGTGAACGCGGCGCGGCGCGGCGAACTCGCACCCCGCATCATCGTCGACATGACGTTCGACGCATTCGACCGCGAAGGCGCCGGCGCGCTGGCGAGCTGGATGCTGGCGTCGGGCAATGAGGATGCGCTCGATCCGGTGGTGGACGCGATCCACCGGCTGGTCGTCAAGCTGGCGGCGAGCGCCCTTACCCCGCAGATGGGCGAGCTGATCCGCGACAATACGCTGATGCTGGTGCTGCTGGCGTTGGGCGATTCGCAATTGGGCGGGCCAATGGCCGGGGCGCTGGGCCTGCCGCGCGAAAAGGCGCGCGAAATCGCCACCCGCAGCCTCACCTTCGCGCTGATGCAGGAGTTCGCGACAATCGCCGCGCAGGCCAAGGTTTAACTTTTGCGCCGATGGCGCTAAGGGCCAGCCCATGCATTTCCTCGATCAAGCCAAAATCTATATCAAGTCCGGCTGGGGCGGTCCCGGCGCGGTCAGCTTTCGCCGTGAGAAATATGTCGAATATGGCGGCCCGGACGGCGGCAATGGCGGCAAGGGCGGCGACATCATTTTCGAGGCCGTGGCCGGCCTCAACACGCTGATCGACTTCCGCTATACCCAGCATTTCAAAGCCCAGCGCGGCCAGCCCGGCATGGGCAAGAACCGCTATGGCGCGGGCGGCGAAGACCTGGTCATCCAGGTGCCAGTCGGCACGCAGATATTGTCCGATCCCCAGCCCATCGAGGGCACGGAGGATGAGGACGGCTATCCCGATTATGAGGATCAGGAAGTGCTGGCCGACTTTACCGAGGTCGGGCAGCGCATCACCTTCCTGCGCGGCGGCGACGGCGGTCGTGGCAACCTGTCCTACAAGACCAGCACCAACCGCGCCCCGCGCCAGCATGGCACGGGCTGGCCGGGACAGGAAATGTGGGTGTGGCTGCGTTTGAAGCTGCTGGCCGATGTCGGTCTGGTCGGGATGCCCAATGCGGGCAAGTCGACGCTGATCAACCAGGTGACGAACACCAAGGCGAAGGTCGGCGCCTATGCCTTCACCACCACCAAGCCGCAGCTGGGCGTGGTGCTGCACCGCGACCGGGAATTCGTGCTGGCCGACATTCCCGGCCTGATCGAAGGCGCGGCCGAGGGCGCGGGGATCGGCGACCGCTTCCTGGGGCATATCGAGCGTTGCCGAGTGCTGCTGCACCTGATCGACGCGACCGGCGACGATCCGGTCGACGCCTTCCGCATCGTGACCGACGAGCTGGCGGCCTATGGCGGCGGGCTGGACGAAAAACCGCAGATCGTGGCGCTCAACAAGGGCGACCTGCTGGGGCAGGAGCTGATGGAGGATATCGCCGCGCAGCTTCGCGAGGAAGGGGGCGTGGAGGATGTCTTCATCATTTCCGGCGCGACCGGCGAAGGCGTGGGCGCGCTGATGGATGCGATGCTGCCGATGCTGGATCAGGGCGCGGAGGATGAAGAGGATGAGGATGGCGACGAAGGCGAAGCCACATGGTCGCCGATCTAGGCGATCATCCTGACACCCGTTCGCTTCGAGCGAAGTCGAGAAGCGGGTGCATGACGGTTCTCGACTTCGCTCGAACCGAACGGATCCTTTTCCTGTGACATCCCCCCTCTCCGGTTTCCCCCCCGAACTTGTCCGCCGTCTGGTCATCAAGATCGGCTCCGCCCTGCTGGTCGATCCCGCCGGCGAAGTGCGCGTGGACTGGCTGCGCACGCTGGTGGCCGATGTCGCCGCGCGCAAGGCGGCGGGGCAGCAGGTCATCATCGTGTCCTCCGGCGCGATCGCGCTGGGCGCGCGGCGGCTGAAGCTGCCCAGGGGCGGGCGCGGCAGCCTGGAGGACGCGCAGGCGGCGGCGGCGACCGGACAGATCGCCCTGTCCCAATGCTGGGCAAGCCTACTCGCCGAAAAGGGCATCACCGCCGCGCAGATGCTGGTGACGCTGGACGATCTGGAGAACCGGCGGCGCTATCTGAACGCATCGGCCACGCTGGAGCGGCTCATGACGCTCGACGTCGTGCCGGTGGTCAATGAGAATGACAGCGTGGCGACGTCGGAAATCCGCTTCGGCGACAATGATCGCCTGGCGGCGCGCATCGGACAGGCGGCACGGGCTGACGCGGTTGCGCTGCTTTCCGATGTCGACGGGCTTTACACCGCCAACCCGCACGTCGATGCCAGCGCCATGCTGATAGAGACAATCGAGACGATCGACGCGCGGATCGCGGCGATGGCCGACGGCGGTTCGGCGTCGGGCATGGGTTCGGGCGGCATGGTGTCGAAGATCCAGGCGGCGCGGATCGCGACCGGCGCGGGCGCGCATCTGGCGATCATTTCGGGCAAGGTCGACGCGCCGCTGTCGCACTGGGCGAATGGCGGGCGCGGATCGATCTTTCTGGCCGCCCAAGGTAAGGGCGCGCGCAAGGGCTGGCTGGCGGGCCGGCTGACGACGCGCGGGCGCGTGATCGTCGACGCGGGCGCGGAAAAGGCGCTGGGCAAGGGCAACAGCCTGCTGCCCGCCGGCGTCGCCCAGGTCGAGGGCGTGTTCGATCGCGGCGACGTGGTCGATATCGTCGCGCAGGACGGCCGGGTGATCGCGCGCGGCCTGATCGAATATGACAGCGCGGCGGCGGCGAAGATCGCCGGGCGCCGCAGCGAGGACATCGCCGCGCTGCTGGGCGAGATGCCGCGGTCGGTGCTGGTCCATCGCGACCATATGGCGATGGTCTGATATGACGCCTTTTCGGATTGCGATGACGGGCGCGACGGGTTTCGTCGGCGCCGAGGTGCTGGAGCAGGCGCTGGGCGAAGGGCTGCGCGTCAATGCGCTGACCCGCCGGGCGCAGCCACCGCGCGCGAAGCTGAAATGGGTGCCGGGATCGCTGGAGGATGCGGCCGCGCTCGATACGCTGGTGCGCGACGCCGACGCCGTGGTGCATATCGCCGGCGTGGTGAATGCGCCCGACCGCGACGGGTTCGAGGCGGGCAATGCGCGTGGCACCGTGGCGGTGATCGACGCGATGCGCCGGCGCGGGATCAGGCGGCTCATCCATGTCTCCTCGCTGGCGGCGCGGGAGCCGCAACTGTCCCACTATGGCTGGTCGAAAGAACTGGCCGAACGCCATGTCAAGGCGAGCGGTCTCGACTGGAGCATCGTGCGGCCGCCCGCTATCTATGGGCCGGGCGACCGCGAGATGCTGGAACTGTTCCGCATGGCCAAGCGCGGCATCATGATGCTGCCGCCGGGCGGACGGCTATCGGTGATCCATGTCGGCGACCTGGCGCGGCTGCTACTGGCGCTGGCGCAGGAGAAGGAAATCAGCCTGACCCGCACCTATGAGGTGGACGACGGCACGCCCGACGGCTGGGATCATAAGGATTTCGGCGCGGCGATCGGCCGGGCGGTGGGGCGGTCGGTGAAGACGATCGCGACGCCGGAATGGCTGTTGAGCATTGCCGCGCGGACCGACCGGCTGATGCGCGGTCGGAAGGCCAAGCTGACCCCCGACCGGGTCGATTATTTCTGCCATCCCGACTGGGTCGTCACCCAGCGCAAGCAGCCGCCCAGGCGGCTATGGATGCCGCAGGTGCCGACCGAGGACGGGTTGAAGGCGACGGTCGAGGCCTATCGGGAGAAGGGGTGGCTGTAACGCCGAAAGGCACGGACCGTCAGGTCAGGGCGGCGAGGCGGCTGGCCCGCTCCCTGTCCTTGGGACGACCGAAACCGGTCAGGAGTTGCTGGAGTTCCAGCCGGTCGGGAATGAAGAGCGTCACCCCGTCGATCTGAATCGGGCAGCGGGTTTGCGGCTGAACCTCGCGCCAGCCCGCCGTCGATCGATAGTGGAAACCGGCCATGAACTCGACCGGCAGCGGCGCTTCCCGCCAGGTGCCGAAGAGGATGGAGCGGAAGCGCTCGCCGCCTGTGTCCTTGCGGGCCCTCACGCCGATGGCGGGTAGGATGCGCGCGGCGTCGGCGACGCTCAGCAGCACGTCCACATCGGCCACCGTTCCGGCATCGGCGCCATGCAGGGCGACCGCCGCGCTGGCAATGATCCACCAGCGATCGCTGGCTGCGTTCATCACCGAAGCGACCGCCTTCAGCGATGCCGCCAGCCCCGGATCGATCCCTGCCCCTTCCCGGCTTCCCGGGACATGGACCGAACCGACAGGCCAGGGCGGCGTATCCGGCATCGCCTAGCCGCCGTCGTCCGGCGCCGGCTTCTTCGCGCGCTGTTCCGCCAGAAATTCGCTGATCGCCTGACCGCTGGCGTTGAGCAGTGGATAGGTGCGCGCGTCGCTCAGCCAGTCGGGGCGGCGGGCGCCGCTGCCGTAGAAAGTGTCATAGACCAGGCTGAAGGCGAGGAAGACGATCGTCGCGCCGATCAACCCTTTCACCGCACCGAAGCCCGCGCCCAGCACCCGGTCGACCGGGCCGAGGATCGACTGGCGCGTGCGGCGGCCGATGGCATGGGCGATCAGCTTGCCGATGCCGAAGGTGACGCCGAAGACGAGAACCAGCGCCAGCATCGCCGCCCCGCTGCTGTTGCCGATGAAGGCGCTCAGCAATTCGGCGGCGGAGGCATGGAACAGGCGGATGGCGAAGATCGCCAGCACCCAGGCGATGAGCGAGAGGGTTTCCAGCACGAAGCCGCGCATGAGGCCGAGCACGGCGCAACCGCCGATGGCGAGCAGGACGAGAATGTCGATGGCGTTCATTGCGGTCTGCTCATATCGGTAAACGCCCCGTCATTGCGAGCGTAGCGGGCCGAAGGCGGGCGAAGCCCAACCAATCCACGGCGTGACAGTAGATTGCTTCGCTACGCTCGCAATGACGAATTGGGCAAATGGCGTTCATTGCCCGCGTGGCTATCCGCGTCCCAGCATCTGGTCAACAAGCTGCGCGAGCGTGCGGAAGCCGCTGACCGCTATTCCCTTGACCCCATCCGCCGCCGAGGCGGGGATGAAGGCCCGGTTGAAGCCCAGCTTGGCCGCCTCGCGCAGGCGCAGCGGCGAATGGGCGACGGGGCGGATTTCGCTCGACAGGGCGATTTCGCCGAACAGCACGACATCCGCGGGCACCGGCCGTTCCGACATGGCGGAAATGAGCGCGGCGGCGACGGCGAGATCGGCGGCCGGGTCCGACAGGCGATAGCCGCCCGCGACATTGAGATAGACTTCGCAGGTCGAGAAGCTGAGGCCGCAGCGCGCCTCCAGCACGGCGAGGATCATCGCGAGACGCCCGCTGTCCCAGCCGACCACCGCGCGCCGGGGGGTCGCCCCGCTGGACAGGCGCACGACCAGCGCCTGGATTTCGACCAGCACCGGCCGCGTTCCTTCCAGCGCGGGAAAGACGGTCGCGCCGGTCACCGACTCGTCGCGGTTGGTGAGGAACAAGGCCGACGGGTTGGCGACTTCCTCCAGACCTTCGGCCACCATGGCGAAGACGCCGATCTCGTCGGTGCCGCCGAAGCGGTTCTTGACCGCGCGCAGGATGCGATATTGGTGGCTGCGCTCCCCCTCGAACGCCAGCACCGTATCCACCATATGCTCCAGCACGCGCGGGCCGGCGATACTGCCATCCTTGGTCACATGGCCGACCAGGATCAGCGCGGTGCCGCGCTGCTTGGCGAATTTGATGAGTTCCTGGGACGAGGCGCGGACCTGGCTGACGGTGCCGGGCGCGCCCTCGATCAGGTCGCTGTGCATCGTCTGGATCGAATCGATGATGAGCAGCGCGGGCGGTGGCCCTTCGCTCAGGGTGGTCAGGATATCGCGGACCGAGGTGGCGCTGGCGAGCTGCACCGGCGCGTTGCCCAGACCCAGCCGCTGCGCGCGCAACCGCACCTGATCGGCGGCTTCCTCCCCGCTGATATAGGCGACCGAAAGCCCGCGCGAGGCGATGCGCGCCGCCGCCTGGAGCAGCAGGGTCGACTTGCCGATGCCCGGATCGCCGCCGATCAGGGTGGCCGAGCCGGTGACGATGCCGCCACCCAGCGCCCGGTCGAATTCGGCGATGCTGGTGCTGGTGCGCGGGGGCAGCTCGACCGTGCTGTCGAGGCCAACCAACGTGATGGCGCGTCCGCCATTTTGCAGGTCATGGCGCTGCGAGAAGATCGTTTCCGCCGCTTCCTCGACGATGCTGTTCCATTCGCCGCAATCCTCGCACTGGCCCAGCCACCGGCTGGTGACGGTGCCGCATTGCTGACAGACGAATTTGCGTTTTGCCTTGGCCATGCCTTCTCTTCTCCGTTCGGTTCGAGCTTGTCGAGAACCGTTGCGCGAGGGTTCTCGACAAGCTCGAACCGAACGGATGTTGGTATGAAGGGAATTTGAGAACAATTCAAGAACATCGATGCGCCCGCTGGAAACATCCCGCGCGCTGGCGCATTGAAACGACATGAAAACGATCCGCGTCGCCAGCTATAATATCCGCAAGGCCATCGGCACCGACCGGCGCCGTGTGCCCGAACGGGTGCTGGAGGTACTGGGCGAAGTGGATGCCGACATCATCGCCTTGCAGGAGGCCGACCGGCGCTTCGGCGTGCGCTCCGCCGCGATCCCGCCGCTGCTGATGGACCAGCAGAGCGGCTACAGGCCGGTGCCGCTCAACGTGCAGATGGATTCCATGGGCTGGCACGGCAATGCGATCCTGGTGCGCAAGGAGGCGGAGGTCGGCGCCCATGACGTGCTGCACCTCCCCTATCTGGAGCCGCGCGGCGCGACCATGGCGGAGGTGACGATGAACGGCGCGGCGGTGCGGGTGTTCGGTATGCATCTCGACCTGTCGGGCCTGTGGCGGCGGCGGCAGGCAGCGGCGGTAATCCATGCTGCGGCGCAGGGCAGGGAGATGCCCACGGTGCTGATGGGCGACCTCAACGAATGGAGCGCGGGGCGCGGCTGCCTGGCCGATTTCGCGCGGCATTACAGCTTCGCGCCGTGCGGGCGCAGCTTTCATGCGCGGCGGCCGGTGGCGCAGCTCGACCGGATCATGCATTGCGGCAGGCTGAAGCTCAAGGATTGCGGCGTCCATGAAAGCGCGGCGGCACGCAAGGCGTCGGACCATCTGCCGATCTGGGCGGAATTTGCGGTTGGGTGAAAACTACTTCCGTTGACAGGCATCTGGACCAATACGTCCCCTCGACATTCCTCTCGCCCTCTGCGATTCATCCCTGATGAAGGAGCGGGAACTTCGCCTTGCCCTGGTCTGCTATGGCGGCATCAGCCTGGCGATCTACATGCACGGCATCACCAAGGAAGTGTGGCGGGGGGGGGGGGGGGGGGGG